>JALHSX010000005.1 GCA_022865445.1 Thermoplasmata archaeon
AGAAGGTTGCCCAGGTCGCAGTAGATGACCTCCTTGCCGTAGTACTCGGGCTTCACGAAATCGAACTGGGCCGCGTACCTGAGCATCCACTGCGCAGGCTCGCTGAGCGTGCTGAAGAACAAGCCCTGCTCGCCCTTATCAGCTCCCGCGAAGAGGAACCTCTGGGCGAACGTGGTCTTACCAGAACCTGCGCTGCCAGCCACCAAGATCACGGACGGGAACGGGAACCCTCCCTCTATCATCTCGTCGAGACCTGGAATTCCGCTTTCAATCCTCGGGAACGCCACATTCGCCATGATCAATTCACTTCCTTTCTAACATAGGAGGGCTATCATTCCCGCTGCCTGCGCTGGCAGATGCGGCCGGCACCGCCTTCGACGGCAGGGCAACCTGCGCCCCCATGACGCGTACTCCTTTGACGAGCATGTCTTGGCCCAGCTCTATCGATTTCCTGGATAGGCTGGATATGAACTCATACAACTCGGTATGTTGGTCTCTGTCCATGACCAAGGCCGTCTGGATGCCTCGGGATTTCACGTTCTTCACGACATCAATATACTTCTGGAAGAACCGTTTGATGCTCTCCATGGAGTTGTAGGTGAGAAGGGTCGAGACGTTGTCGATTATGACGAAATCTATCTTCGACATGTCTATCTGGAACGATGACCCACCGTCCTCGTGCTTCATGAGGAAATCCGGCAGAGCCTCGATGTGGAACGGTCCCATCTGGAACTCTGGAGCCACTGCTCCACCCTTGGTGTCCGCCGAGTGAAGAGATATGGCGTCGACGAACACGAGGTTTGTCTGGTCGACCCCGTGGAGCTGCATGAGATGCGAAAGGTACTGATGGGGTCTGTCAATCGTGATCATCAAACCTCTTTGCTTCTTGTCTTCAAGGAACGCCTTCAGAAGAACGAGGTTCACGCGGACAAGGTTGGTGTACTTCACGTGGAGCAGATAGATCGATGAATCTTCTTCTCCGGTGAGGACGGAACTGACGGCATGGACCAACTCCAAATCCTTCTCGTTCAAGAACCACACCGCTTGAGACTAGTAGTCGATTGTGTTTGGCGCATATAAGTAGGTTGTCGAGATTATCAACTCGGATAATGGCTCAGCATCAGAGTCTGGAGGCGTTTCGCGAAGCGCTTCACCCGCGTCTCGCGAACATCGAAAGACATATAAAGCGGACCTAGTATTGTCCTTTCCGCGTCCAGACTGCACGTGTTCTGAGGGCGTTGATGTGCTATGGCTGAGCTGATTGGCGAGCTTGAGGATAAGCGAGCGCGGCACAATGCCGACGCCGAGATGCACAGAAGGCTCAGGGACGAGCTCAACGACAAGACCAAGGAATGGGCCGAGAGGCGGGACGACCTCAATTCTCAGGTCAGGAAGCTCATCGACGAGGCAAATATCAAGCGGGAGAGCAGGGACAAGCTCAACTCCGAGGTCAGGGAGGCAAAGGCCCAGAGGGACGAGTGGAACAGGAAGTTCAACGATCTGAGCGACAAGGCGATCAACCTCAGGCGCGAGAAGATGCCCAAGAGCGGCCTCTCAATCAGGAAGTTCAAGGCCGAGCTGCGCGCGCTAGAGAAGAAGCACATGACATCCGTGCTGAGCGCAGACAAGGAGAAGGCGCTCATGAAGGAGATGTCGCAGCTGGACGCGAAGATCAAGGAGATCGAGAGAGAGATCGAGCAGTTCTCCGAGGTCAAGACAGCTGAGAAGGAGACCAGGGACGCCAAGGACAACGCCGAGAACTTCCACAGGAAGGTCTCAGAGTCCGCCGAGAAGGCTCAGATAGAGCATGACGCGATGCTCAAGCTCTACGAGGAGGCCGACAGGGCGAGGAAGGAGGCAGACTCGGCCCAGGAGAAGTTCATCGAGGCCAAGTTGGCGGCCGACGAGGAGCATCGGGAACATATCGAGCACATAAGACAGGTGCACGACTTCGACAAGATCATCACCGGGATCAGGGACAAAGGTCGCAAGGCCCGCCAGGAGACGGACGACACATCGGCGAAGAAGGAGGCCGATGAGATCTACGAGAAGTTCCGGAGCGGGGAGAAGCTGAGCACCGAGGACATAATGGTCCTGCAGAAGTCGGGGTACATGTGATCTGCACAGGCAGCACTGGAAACGCCGGGGTGCGCCAGTATCGTCCGACACCGTTCCCCATCATGAGCTGGACGGATGCTGTTCCGCCCTTATTGGGTCAGCTATCATATTTAAGCGGTGATTCGAAATATTCATATAGTGCACAATCAATATATCACCCGGGAAATTTTGGGCTAGTTGTTAGAGTGCATCCCATCCCTTCTGACAAGGCTAGCCCTTCCCTTCCCTTTTTTTGTAACAATCAGTGCGTCTGCACAACCTATTTATCCGAACCGCTTGCTTAGCCGGGAGAGCGAAGAACATGGTGTTGGAAGGCCTTGGCCAGTCCCTGAGAAACGCGATCAAGAAGCTAGCCAACGCGTCCCACATCGATCAGAAGCTCGTCAAGGAAGTCGTGAAGGACATCCAACGGGCGCTGTTGCAGGCCGATGTTAACGTGAAGCTCGTCCTTCAGATGACCAAGGAGCTGGAGCAGCGGGCTCTGACGGAGAAGCCCCCGGCGGGGATGAGCTCCCGGGAACATGTCATACGGATCGTCTACGAGGAACTCGTCAAGATCATAGGCAAACCCAAAGAGATACCAGCGAAGCCACAACGTATCCTGATGGTGGGTCTATATGGCCAGGGCAAGACCACGACCTCGGGCAAACTCGCCAAGGACCTCCACAAGCGGGGCATGAAGGTCGGATTGGTGGCCACTGATGTACATAGACCGGCAGCATACGACCAATTGTCGCAGATCGGGAAGAAGATCAACGTGCCCGTCTTCGGTGACCCCAAGGAGAAGAGCGCCGTCAAGATAGCCAAGCGGGCGTTGAAGGAGTTCGAGGGCTACGACGTCCTGATATTCGACACATCTGGCAGGCACTCCCTTGAGCGCGACCTCATCCAGGAGATCAAGGATGTCGCGAAGACGGTCGATGCCGAGAGCAAGATCCTGGTCCTGGACGCTCAGACCGGACAGCAGGCAGGACCGCAGGCAAAGGCCTTCCACGACGCGGTGGGCCTGACCGGGGTCATACTGACCAAGCTAGACGGCACCGCCAAAGGGGGCGGTGCACTGAGCGCCATCGCCGAGACCGGAGCGCCAATTTCGTACATCGGTGTAGGAGAACATCTCGAGGACCTCGAGAAGTTCGAGCCCGACCGGTTCATAAGCAGGCTTCTGGGAATGGGGGACATCAAGTCTTTGATCGAGTCGGCGTCCGAGGTCATGGACGAGGAGAAAGCAGAGGAACTGACCAAGAAGATGATGTCCGGCAAGTTCTCGCTCAAGGAGATGTACGAGCAGATGGAGATGCTCCAGGGCATGGGACCCCTCAAGAAGCTCGCAGCGATGATTCCAGGGCTCGGGGACAAGATAGGGGAGCAGGACATGGAGAAGACCCAGGAAAGGCTCGCCAGGTGGAGGGTCATAATGGACTCCATGACCGACTTCGAGCTCGAGAACCCGAAGGAGATCAAATCCTCGAGGGTATCGAGGATAGCCAGGGGCAGCGGGACATCCCCCCGGGACGTCCGGGAGCTCCTGAAGCAGTACAACAACTCCAGGAAGGCCATGAAGGGCTTCATGGGCAACAGGAAGATGCGCCGGCAGCTCATGAAGCAGATGAAGGGTTCGGGCTTCGAACAGGAGGAGTGACCCGATGAGAAGATACATCGTCATGGGTCACAGGGCCATAACATCAGCCGACTTCAAGCTCGACGACCTTTGCGGCTCGACTGGTAGGCTAGACATCCTTCTCAGATGCGTCAATTCCGCATTCTTCCTGTCGCACGGCATCCGGAGGGACGTGGAGATCGTCCTGATGCTTCTGGGAGAACCAAACCCTCCCAAGACCGTTCGGATCATCGGCTCCGAGGTGAAGTACCTCAACCCGGACGAGCGCAGCACGGCCGCGCTGATAAGGAACGCCCTGCTCCAGAAGGGCGAGGGCGAGAGGAAGTGCTCCCCCGGGATCTATGTCTCCGAGCGCAGCTACGAGGAAGTGCTCTCTAATGTATCAAAGGAGTCCAAGATGTACTATCTCAGGGAGGACGGGGAGGACATCCGGACCGCGGTCCTTGCGCCGGACGCCACTTTCGTGTTGGGCGACGACCAGGACCTGACGCAGGCGGAGGAGGACTCCCTCATGACCTACGAGCCGAAGAGGCTCTCACTTGGTCCGAGCAGCTACCATGCAGACCACTGCGTAACGCTTGTGAACAACGAATTGGACCGAAGATGACCTAGGCGGTTCGCTATTGTGCAGGCGCTGGAGCGGTTGCGTCGACAGAGGGCGCCTCTGCGCTATTGCCGTTCTCAGGCTCGGTCTCGTATCTCAGGACGAATCTGCCGTTCAAGAACTTGATGGTCGCCGAACGAAGGCGGCACCGATAGAGTCGGACTTTCCGGCCCTTGTAGACTTCCTTCTCCCTGTCGATCCTGATCAACCCTGCGCTCTCGAGTTCGTGGATCCTGCGATAGCATGCGGCTATCGGTATCTGACAGGTTCTGCTCAGCCTCTGGGCGGACATAGGGGAAGTGTATGTGCTGACAAGGATCTTCTGTGAGTAGTCATCTGCCAGAAGGCGCGAAACGTCCTTCGTGTTGTGCTCGGGGGTCATTGAGCTCAGCTGGAATGAGGCCCTGCCGCATTTAAGCAGGTTACCTTCAGGTTATCACGCGTGATAACTTACTATGCGTAGCCAGCCAGCTCGCGGTTGGTTGTCAATTATAGCGAACGCATGCGCACGCGCGAGCAGGAATGTGCCTTTTCAGAACAATGAGATCAGCGAGCTGTCCAAGACCAGCAACACACCCTCTGCTATCGCCACCAAGCCAATGAGCACCATGACCGGTTTCCAGTCCAAGACCATTCTGGCAATCTTCAAAACATCTTCTATGAAATGGAACAGGACATGTACGATAGTGCCGACAATGAGGAATATCACTACCAGGATGATCCACCGTTCAACCCCGAACACCGTCGCGGGCAGGAAAAGCGAGGCGCCGAAGACAGCAGCAGCCCCCGCAATCAGTCCAGCTATGCCAGCCCATGGAATATCCTTCATCGGCTTCAAGAAGAGCGTCACCGCAAGGACAATCATCGCCGTCAGAGTGAACCAGTTGACGGTCTTTTCCATGGCAACGAAGAACGCCATGAATCCCATGACGGCCCCCAGGATGAAACCGAAATACGTGCCCAACTCGTCTAGGTGAGAATCGTCCCGTCTACCATAGACTGCAACGAACACCGAGAGCAATCCTCCCACGATTAGTGCAAGTGCGGGATACGGGTCGTTCGCCAGAAACGAAGTGTCCACCTCGATGACAAGAAACCACTTCGATGTACATTATACTTCTCAGCGCATCACGCTCGTCTCAAATCTGGATTGCCCTTCAGGGAAGACTCTTTGCCCTCCCAATCAGCCATACTGTGATCCTATCGTTCCATGTATCTCCCTGCGACTATCATTGAGAATCGCTCTGATCGCGCTCGCTTCGCTCAGCATGATATATCCGATACGTTCATACCCGTTTTCGGGGTAGGAAATGGGGAAGAGTGACTGCTATTCAGGGTACCTCATGGGAACAAAGCTGAAGACCAGAGGATGCAAGGATTGTTTCTCATGACATCAAGAATTCAGCTCACACTTGCTACCCTCTTGGTCGGATTCTTGATCGTAGGGCCACTAGAAGCTATCACATACGTCAACCGCATCCAACAGATCCCGTACGCATCTTCTATCTTCATTGTCAGCCCGATAGTCACACTGCTCGGCCTTCTCGTCCTCTATGTCGGGCGATTCGAGTGGGATGGACTTCTGAAACGGCGATTCAGGCATGCCCACATGGCGTTTTGTTTGGACATTATTTCTCTCGGCCTGGCCATTCTGCCTGTGTTGGCGATCGCCATCGTATTCTTTAACGGTTCCAGCTCGGACTTGTCGGTTCCTTCGTGGGTACATTGGGAATTTGGAGCCGCAATCATGGCTTCGCTTCTCTTTTCCTTTGCGACATACGTCCTAGTTGCCTTTGAGCTGACGCCTAACTATGGCAAAGCCCTCCTCCTTATGGCTTTCATTTGGGCCGGTGCAATTTCAATCTGGATCGGATATGCTCTTGCCCAGGAGCTGGGCACGATCATTCGGGTCATCGAAGATGGTTCTATGCAATTCGGACCAGTCAGCACAGCGATTTCCAAGATCGAGCCCTATTTCGCGGTGAGCTACGTCCTGCTCGCGATTGTATACATCGACGCTTACCATAGATTGCACACAAGAGCTCCATCCCCTCCTCCTGCTCCAAATACACAAACGACCACCTAGACCACGCAGATGTGTACGAAGCCATCATAACGATGATGTCCTGGGATTGAGGACATGCGGCATCGGGCCATTCGTACAGTGCGAGCTGAAATGCCACTTCGTGCGAGGCCCCTCTGAGGCAAGGAAGAGGAATTGAGTCCCTTGCAGATAGCAAAAGGCCTCTATGTTGAAATGTCCCCGCGCCTAGTCTGCATTGCGTTGCATGTTCTTTTGATTTGCCTCCGTTCAGGTTTCGCTTTGATTGGGGTTCAGACATGCATCTATTCGCGGTTTTCCCGCACTATGGTCACTTCGTCCCTTTGTCAGGGATATGCCCCAATCCATAGGACGCACTCGAGGTGCACTCTTTTCCCGGGGTTGGATCCGTGACTAGAACATCGTATGGTCTTTCGACTATGCGAATTCTGCGAATGCGAGGGAACGATTTCATCATAACATCCATAGGGGAGGAAAGGCTATGCCACTTCTGGAGGAAAGTCGATGGTGGACGTATCACTACTGCTAAATGTGGTTGCAACTGCGAGCATAGTACTCGGGGCACTCTTCGCAATCGCGGAACTTCGAGGCCTTGCGAAGGACAGAAGAACGGAACTGGTCATGAATGTGTGGTCGACCTTCACTGATCCGGACTTTGCAGAAGCACACTGTAGAATCGATGGAACAGAATGCAAGGACTTAAAGGACATCGTGGATAAATGCACCAGGGCTGACATATTGAAATTGAGCCAATTCTACGAAGGGCTCGGGCTGCTGGTCAGGAAACGGTTGGTAGATCCTCAGTTGGTGCTAGAAATGTCCTACCCCCGGATCATATGGGCCAAGCTCAAGCCATGGATGGAAGATGAGAGGCTTAGAGTCACTAAGTTGAGGGGCGAGCATTTCGAGTATCTCGCTGAACTGGACACTCAATACAAAACGCGAAGGTTGGCGGGACTGAAAGGGGTTTGAATCTCGGAAAAGACCATATGGGAGGAGATGCGATACAGCACGGGGAGATGGAGCTATGAATGGAGTGGACAGATATTTTCGGAAGAGGAGCGTTTCGAAAGGAGCGGGTATCGCTGTCGGGGGGTTTTGCCTGATAGCTTTTGCGGCCATATTCTTCTTGACCTGGCTGGAGGACGGGGACACTATTCAAACGGCATTTGTTGTTGGCGCATTCGTGGTGGGGGTGTTACTGTTGCTTGTCGGGTTCTTGGTCACTGCCTCCGCGGTGAGCTTCAACAGCAAGTTTGACCTGGTTACCCTCCAGAGCGCCCTTAATGCAGATCGCCGTGAATACACCGATCATTCCAACCATCCAGAGATACCTGGAAAGAAGTAAGGAGTTTGGGCCGAGTCGTCAATCCGCTCTGATTGACCATGTTCGCGCTACTGGCTGGCTCATTAGCTCAGGTTATCACGCCTGATAAGCAAGCAGAGAGACTCACGAAAGGATTAATTGGCATACAGGCATCTACTAGCGGAAGTGCCCAGATGCCAGTCTGTCCGCTTGATTTCAGGTACGGACGCCCGGAAATGAAGACCGTCTTCGACGAGGAGACCAGGCTTCAGAAGCTCTTGGACGTGGAAGCTGCCTTGGCCCAGGCTCAGGCGAAGGTCGGGAACATCAAGCAGGAACATGCTGACATCATCAAGAAGACCGCCTCGACGCGCTATGTGAAGCTCGACCACGTGCGCGAGATCGACCAGAAGATCAACCACGAGATCACCGCGATCATCAGGGCTCTCAGCGAGCAGTGCGGTGAGAGCGGCAAGTTCGTCCATGTGGGAGCGACTTCGAACGACATCCTCGATACTGGCGCCGCGCTCCAGATCAAGGACGCAATCATGATCATCGACGGGGACCTCGACAAGCTCAAGAGGACCCTGGCGAAAAGGGCGAAGGAGCATAGGGACACAGTAATGCTCGGCAGGACGCACGGACAGTACGCCCTGCCTATCACATTGGTCCTCAAGCTTGCGAACTATGCTTTGGAGGTCAAGAGACACCAGCTCAGACTCAAGGAGTGCTCTCCGCGGATCCTTGTCGGGAAGATGAGCGGAGCCGTTGGCACCGGTGCGGGCTTCGGGCCGAAAGCCCTCGAGATCCAGAAGCTCGCGATGGAGCAGCTAGGGCTCGGAGCCGAGGAGGGACCGACTCAGATAGTCGCTCGGGACAGATACGTCGAGATGATGTCCGTTCTGGCCAACATCGCCACATCGGTCGAGAAGTTCGCGACCGAGGTGAGAAACCTGCAGAGGGGAGAGATCAACGAGGTCTCCGAGTTCTTCGACGAGACCGTCCAGGTTGGGAGCTCCACAATGGCCCACAAGAAGAACCCGGTAACGGCGGAGAATGTCTGCGGGCTCACTAGGATCGTCAGGGGATTCATGACACCTGCATACGAGAGCGCCATCCTGTGGCACGAGCGGGACCTTACCAACTCGTCGGCGGAACGGTTCTTCGTCCCGCATTCGTTCATACTATTGGATGATGTGCTCGCGAAGATGGACAAGCTGTTCGCAACTCTTGTGGTCAACACGGCCCAGATAGACAAGAACCTGACAAGAGCGGGGAGCGTCATTATGGCGGAGTCAGTGCTCTTGGCCCTCGTCAGCAAAGGCATGGGGCGGCAGGAAGCCCACGAGTTGATCAGGAAGTGCAGCATGGACTCCCAGCGGGCATGCGAGGATTTCAAGACCTATCTTATGGGGAACAAAGAGGTCACGTCGCGGCTCTCTGAGAAGGAGATAGACGCTTCGCTGGATCCGAGAGCTTACCTGGGAAGCGCAGGAGCGACGGTCGACAACATCCTCAAGATTGTCTCATGAGGAAAATTAGAAATAGCACTCGCCATCTCAGCAGCTCCACAAGGGCCCTTGGATCAGTGGCAGATCGCTTCCTTCGCAAGGAAGAGGCCGTGGGTTCAAATCCCACAGGGTCCATTTTTATTCTTGAATGAATATTATTCTTGTCTCGGAAAAGACCATAGGGGAGGAAAGGCGATAGGGGAGTGAGGAGTGGCGATGAAGTGCCCGAATTGCGGGTCTGAAGTGCCTCGGTTTTCTTGGAGCTGGGAGATCATCTGTCCTCAATGTGGTCGGCGGTATCCTTCGCTTCGGCACCTTTTCATCATTCTGATGCTGGTGCTGTTGCTAGCGATCGGGAACGTCTACTTCGTCTACGTGGACAAACGACATGGCGTCCTAGATATCCTATCTCTTGTAGGGATGTGGATCCTCCTGGCGATTGTTGCGCTGTACATAGCCGCGCTATACAGAAAGAGAAAGAGCCCGACCCTTCTTGCACAGGAGAAGCCGATAGCGAAGTGAAGAAAAGAAGGGGGTTTGAGCCGAGCCGTCAATCCGGTCTGATTGACCACTTTCGCCCTACCTACTGGCTTATCAAATCAGGTTATCATGGCTGATTACTGGGTCGACAGGGGTATAAGTACAGCTCGAGAATAGGCTTCTCGTAGTTTCAGAAATGGACCAGTGAAGACGAGAAGGCAACAACCGATGGCAGGACAAAGAACCCCGAAGCAGAAAACCGATGAGAAGACCGGCGCGGTCAAATCATTGTTTGGGACTCGCAAGCCCAAGGAAGACACAGAGCCAGTCGAGACCATGACCATCAGGCTAGAAACGAAGAAGCTGCGGAGGGTCATGAAGACGGGGAAGATGGCCAGGAAACACGGTTCCGAGGCCTTCCAGGCCACTGCGATGACTCAGAAGGATGTCCAGATCACGGAGCAAGTCATGGGAAGCATCGCGCCTTCCCTGCCTACTCCTACTCAGAGGACCCAGGAGACCTTCACATGCGTCCAATGCGGTGCAGAGGTCCCCCTCGAAGCGGAGCGCTGCCCGATATGCCAATCGCTATACATCAAGGACGTCTCGGACGAGGCGCTCGACGAGGTCGCGGCGGCAGAAAGCGCGCTCGACGAGGACGCGGACGCATTCATGGCCACCGAAGCCACCCCATGCATTCACTTTGACGCCGAGACAGGCACGATCAGCTATCTCGAGAACGACAATAGCGATCCCGATTTCATGCTCGAGTGCTCCCACTGCGGAACAGCCGTCCAGTTCGCCATCGACAAGTGCCCAATCTGCGGGACGAAGCTCGATGTGACTGACACAGGCATAGTGAGCCTGTTCGCAAACATGGAATTCGGCGAGAATGACTTGGAGGAGGAGCTTGACTGCCCGCTCTGCGGAGAGCATGTTTCCCTCGTTCAAGGCGCATGCCCTGCGTGTCATGAGAAGGTCGAAGGTGCGGATTCGGCCGGGAAGATCGAACCAGTTGTCCACGGAGACAACGTCGTCTTCATGCACCTCGATGTGGAAACGGGAGAGCTGAACTATCTCCAGAGGCTTGCCAAGCGGTTGGGGTTCGAGCAAATGACCGTCCACCTGGACGGCATCGGCAAAAGCGGCGGGTTCGAGAAGGACTGGAAGAGCCTCTCGAGGATCTGACAAGGTGATATGCCATGGATGCTTTCGATCTGTTCCGCCTCGTGCTCGATGAATATTCCTCTCGGATCATCCAGCTGACTTCACCTCATCCCATGAACGCAATACAGCTCAGCGATGCCCTGGGGATCCCGATCGCCGCCTGCTATCGCCGGATCAGGACGCTCAAGGAGGCAGGTGTCCTCAAGGAGGAGGGCAGGGCGGTATCCATCGGTGGGAAGCTTGTCGCAACATATCGGTCCTCCCTGGAGAAGGCAGAGGTCATTCTCACTGATGGCAGGCTGAGGATCCTGATCAAAGCGAACGGTCAGAAGACCGCGAACGAAGTACTTCTCTCTGATGAGCCATCAATGCTGCACTGGCCTATCGACCAGGATGCTGCAGACAAGTAGGGCGCTTCGAATTCTAGATGGTCAGACGCTTGCCTTTTCCAGGTTGTCCGCGCGCTTCGCGTAGCGCCTCGCCTCGCTCTCGAAAAGCTTGTTCTGCTCCAGGAACTTCGCCCCGCGGGTCCGATACTTCGCAGCCTTGGCGGTCTGTTGAGACGCCTTGGACTCATTCTTCCGGGCGACCTCCTCCTGCTTGGCGACCTTCCGCTCCAAGGTTGCGATCTTGGTCCTCAGCGATTCAGGACTCAGCTCGCTCCCGGTCTGGGCGGCGCCTGAGAGCTCTACCTCATATTCCCTGGCCATCTCCTTGAAGCTCTTGGCTTTCTCCTTCCTCTCGGCCGCCTTCTCCCTGTAGGCAACAGCTCGCGCAGAGCATTTCTGTGCCTTTGCCTCGTTGGCTTTGTACTTGTGATAGAATTTCGCGGCCTTGTGTCCGAATGCATGCGATTTCTTGCGCAGGATCGCCACGTCCTGATACGCCTCGCTATCCGCCCTGCTGCTCCTGGCCGCCGTTATCTGCTTCTCGTGGTCCTCGTCTGTCATCTCCCTCTTCTCTTCGGTCACGGGGGCCTTGACAGGGGGTTCGAGCGGTTTAGGAGCTGGCTCGACCGGAGGTCTGGATGGAACAGGCTGAGGAGTCTTCTGGAAGTCCGAGCGCGAAAGGAACGAATCGATATCTTCGTCTGTCTTCTTCTGGAATTCCTTCCTCTTGGCGAAGTCCTCCTGAGCACCCATTAGCCGTTCACCTACACCTTCCGATTTGTGTCTGGGATGATAAGGCTTTTGTTCCGGAAGTCGACTGTGGTCCTATGAGCCTCTCAGGTGAGAGGGTTATCTAGGGGCGCGGTCTAGACTGGGCGCCAAAGGGCGAAACCATGACACTCGACGGGATTCCTGAATATCCGGCATTTCGCAAGATAACGCTGGAGGACAGCATTTCGGTCAAGGAGATGCTCGCGAGATACCCGACCGAGGTCTCCGAGCGTACATTCGGCTCCGTATTCATGTGGCGTCTGTACGAAGATCGCTCGTCATTGTCTCAATTGGACGGTCACCTGCTGATCTCGTGGCGGCGGGAGAGATACGGGAGCATTATGCTGGAACCGGTTGGTCCCCGCCCTGCAGGCGTCATTTCACGCCTCTCCACCTCGGACGCCCCGAAGATGCATCCGTTCGCCGGCGTTTTCGGAATAATCGAGCCACTGGCCACCGTCCTGAAGACAGAAGGATTCACCGTCAGATCCCTGAGAGACGAGTGGGACTACGTCTACAGGACGGAGGACCTCATCAGGCTGGAAGGACCGAAATACCACACCCAGAGGAAGGAGATGAAGAAAGCGACCTCGGAATATGAGCTCGTCTTCGAGCCGATGACAGAGAAATACCAGCAGGCCTGCCTCGAGCTCGAGGAAACCTGGTGCGACCTCAAGCGCTGCACTCTGGACAAGTTTTCCGCCGCGGAGGATAGGGCGTTGAAAGAGGCCATCGCGAACCTTGACCAGATCGGGTTCTTCGGAGGCGTCGTGCTCCTGAAGGGGAAGGTCCAGGCTTTGACGATCGGCGAGAGGCTGAACGCGAGCACCGCTGCAGTGCACTTCGAGAAGGCGAACCCGAGCATCCGAGGACTCTATCAGGTGATCAATCAGCAGTTCTGCGAGGTATCTCTGAAGGGCTTCGAGTTCGTCAACCGGGAGCAGGATGTCGGAGAGCCGGGGCTAAGACGGGCGAAAGAGGGCTATCACCCGCATCACTTCGTAGAGAAACATCTGCTTTCACTCAGGTGAAATGGAAGTCACCAGTTGATGCGAAGATTATATATGCGCTAGGCCGTTCGGTCTCACAACGGAAGGGATTTGCATGGTGAAGTCGTGCATATTGGTGTGTTGCAGATTGCTGAAGACCAAGAAGGTCGTCGATCTTGCCAAGAGGCAGGCGGGTGTCATGGACGCGTTCCCAGTCCACGGACGATGGGACGTGGCTGTCAGGACGGACGACCTCGATCTCAAGAGGATCGCGGAGATAGGAATGAACATCTACAAGGCCGAGGGTGTCGAGATCGTCGAAACCCTTGTCGGCTATCCGGACTGAGGTGATTGAGATGGTAAAAGCAGTAGTTCTTGTCATGCTGGAGCAACAGACGTTCGAGGACGCTTCGAAGATCAACAAGATACCTGGCGTCGTTGACGGCTACCTCGTCTTCGGTCACTACGACTTTGTCGCATTCATCGACGTGCCTGGCTTGGAGAAGGTCGGCCAGATCGCCGACAAGATCCAGAAGCTCGGGTTCGTTAGATACGTCGAGACGCTGATCGAGAGATAGTAGACGAACGGTTCTGTAAAGAGTCGGGTGGTGGGCCCATCATGGCATCACTGCCTCCTCACTCATTCCGTTCGGCTCAGACCGTGCGGCCATCGCTGGCTCGTAGAGGATCATCATCGCGTCATGCCGGAATGCGCCGGGGCTGAACCATAAGCCCCCTGCCACCTCCAATCTTTTGGAGACGGCTGTCTGCAGCAGGTCGATGCTGGCATTGACATTCCTGTCAAGATTCCAGTCGCATTCGCACTCGAACAGAGCGCCCATTCGGGAATCATGTCTCCCACATGTCAGGCACTTTCTGCTGCTGCACATTGGGTCATGATCTGGCGCCAGATGTACTAGGATTCTCCGATTACATGTAGTATCAGGTAATCCGTCTTCGGCCCATCCCGAGGACCTCGCCACCCGATTTTTGACAGAACCCAGTTGGTTAAACATATATATGCGAAGCCTAATCCTGCGCGCAAGTCAGTCAACATGGAGAGAATTGGATGGTAGACATC
>JALHSX010000055.1 GCA_022865445.1 Thermoplasmata archaeon
TATTATCCTTCCTAGCTGTGCAAGGGATAGCGGGGCCGCGGAAGTTGAGAACGGAAACAAGAGGGAAGCTGAGAATCATCGAAGAGATCAGAGACGTACGGGATCTCTCGCTTGACGTGACGTCATTATGCCTGTTCCGGACAGATGGCCTTGTGCAAGACTGGTGCAGTATTCCTCCCAATTCCTCCTACGACTTGAATCCGGCGACTCCTCGCTTACTCCACGACTAAAAGTCGGGAGCTTGCGCTCGCCCAGTTATGGTCAGTGAGGCGCTGGGCCCTGTTGCTGTGCGGATGAGTTGAATTCCTGGATGCGTGCTTCGTCGTGCAGTTACGGGAACCAATTCATTTCAAGAACGGCCCTATACAACTTATATCTTCCACAGCAACCATTGAAGTCATGATGTCTATGGGGACCACGACGATAAGCATCTCTGACAAACTGCGGAAGGAACTCCTCAGAGTCGCAGCTCAGCTTCAGGCAAGAAGCGGAGAGAAAGTTGACTACGACCAAGTAGTCAGCTATCTTCTCTCAAGGGTGAGAAGAGACGAACAGCTCTTCAAGAAGGCATGCGCGCCAGTCGACCTCGACCTGTCTAGCATAAGGGATGAGCTTCGGAGAGGACGGGCGGAGGACCAGAGACGAGAGGGAGCACTTGAAGCCAAGTACTCGTAGCTACTCACTCGACAGCGGGGTCCTCATAGAGATGCTTCTAGACACTCCCATTGGCCACGCCATATCGGAGTCCTTGCTCTCAGACTCACCGATCATCGCCTACTCATCCCACTTCAACCTCACCGAGGTGGAGTACATACTCTGCAGAAGACTCGGCCGCGAGTTAGCGAGATCGAAGGTCGACAACCTTGTCCGCTCGAACTACATCATCCTCACCGATGCGGAGAGCTTGTGCGCCACGGCTGCTGAGATCAAGTGTGAGAGGGCGCTCGCCCTCGGTGACTGCTACACCCTGGCCAACGCCAAGGTGACGGGCTCAACCGCGCTATTCGCATTTCGGGAAGAGGATCTGGATAGGGAGATCAAGAGGAAACCCTTCGATGTCGACGTAGAGTTCGTTGAGGGCCTGCCTCCGAAACCAGCAAGGTGATGCAACTCCTGCAGACGCCATTTCATGCTTGATCCCGGTCCTCTCTCACTGACTCGGCTGCGTGGTATGTGCCCCTCGTGGTCTTGGAGCGTATCTCGTCGACTCTCCTCGAGGCTTCGAACATCTCTTGCTCCCTGACCCTCCGTTCAAGGATCTGCAAGACAGCAAGCTCCCTCACTTTTTGCAGACCCAGAAGACTGGCTGAAAGAACAGGCCCAACTCCGGCAGCAACAACGGTGGCTCCCAACATCATGAATGTTCCAGCATTCGCTTCGGTATTGGTGACGAACCGTGACAATGGGGTGGCAAGCGCGGCCACTGTCAGGCCGGCCACGATTGACATTGCGATCGTGATCTTGAGCGACGCACGAGCCACTGTGACATCATGAACTTCCGATGTCAAGACAATAAGCGAAACCGGCAGGAGGACCTTGTCACTTATCCAGTTCCGGTTCAATCGTCTCTTCTGATGTCGTTGCGAACACATCATTTCCCAAATGAAGCAGAGGCTTGAATCGCTTCAGATCGTACAGGCCACTGAACAGGTCTTTGCGAACGTAGGCTGCCACCACGTCGCCTATCA
>JALHSX010000056.1 GCA_022865445.1 Thermoplasmata archaeon
GCGTTCTCTCTAATGTCTGGTCTCAGCTTTGGGAAGTGTACGAACTTCGTGCTTACTGACGGATCCGGCGCAATAATCGACCAGGTCACGACGCCAGAGTGGAAGGAAACGTCCTACGGCAGGACGGGCTCAGCACCGTACA
This sequence comes from Thermoplasmata archaeon, assembly GCA_022865445.1. Classification (GTDB taxonomy): domain Archaea; phylum Thermoplasmatota; class Thermoplasmata; order UBA10834; family UBA10834; genus COMBO-56-21. Next base: position 143 of record JALHSX010000056.1, read on the forward strand.
GCACTTGGGCATCAATGACGTCCACTCCTGGCGGAGTCAATGTCGGCCAGAACCCGATCCCTGAGTTCGGGGACCTGATTCTGCCCGTAGCGATAGTACCAATACTACTGATTGCCATTCGCAGGGCCAAGAGCGCAAAGAAATCGAGCGATGACTAGAGGGGATGCACGACATGGCTGCAGGAAGAGAAACGGATCCGAGTCCTCCCGCTGCCAACGGCCTCTCAATCTCCAACATCCTCAGGACCTTCGGCGAGCAGTCAGAAGCTGAGAAGCCGTTCGTGCCCTTGGTCGGTGGTCCGAGGTTCTTCGTGCTCCTGCTATACGCCTCGGTCCTTGTCGCGGTCTCGCTAGAATTCTTCGTGAGCCAGAGGATCTGGTACGGAAGCTGGGACGTCTACAACACCTATGTGTTCACAGTCACCGGCGCATTCGTTCTTATTGGAATGGTGATGCTTCTCTCCTCCAAGACTAACGGTGAGGTCGAGTACAAGCTGCCGATCCCCAGACCCATCCTGGGTATTCTCGGATTCGCGATGTTTTCCCTCAGCGGTTTTGCACTCGTCTACTGGGGGAAGTCGCTCGAGGGTTGGGCCATACTTCTCAGCGTCACGCTGCTCTACGGGTTCCTGCTGATGCTGCTGGGCGGACGCGGTTTCGGCACGAAGGAGACCCTCCGGCTGATGCTATACAGCACAGGCATCGTGATCATGGTGCTCGTTCCTGTGCACGAGGCCTTCGGATACGCCCAGAGCACTGACTATCCGTTCAATTTCCTCAACCTCCTCCTTCTGGTCTCCGGTATGTCCTTCGCAGTAGTCGCGATACAGACGATTGAGACGAGGGACGGCTTCGTCGGCGCATGGCTAATCGGTGCCATGGCCATATTCCTTCTCGCATTCCACGAGCAGATCGGGATTGTCGCCTCGGGGAACTATTCACCTTACGATAGAACGCTCGCGTTCATAGGCATAGCATTCTCGTTCCTTCCTCTCGTGATGTATGTCTGGCGCGAGCGCGTCTATATCTTCTTGTGGAGAAGGCTGAGGACCGCGAACACCCTCATAGAACAGGGCGACTACGCTGGTGCCTTGAAGCAGTCCGAGACGGCAATACGGCAATGCTCCAGGGTCGGGATCGAGGACAGATTCGCGCTTCCGTGGAGCCTCAAGGCGGACGCATTATACCGCATGAAGGAGTACCCGAAAGCTATGGTGCACTACGACACCGCACTCAAGATCGACCCGAAAGACAGCACCTCCTGGTGTCACCTGGGCAACATGTACGCCTTCGAAGGGAAGCAGGAGGCGGCCTTGAAGGCGTTCGACGAGGCGCTCAAAGTCGACCCCACCAACGGTTCCGCGTGGAACAACAAGGGTGCGGTTTACCAGACGCTGAAAATGTACGAGGATGCGCTCATCTGCTTCGACAAAGCCGTAGGTTACATGCAGGACCCGTTCAACGCTCACCTGAACGCTGCTCGCCTTTTCTCCAAGCTCGGGCACAGCAGCGATGCGCTCCAGCACTATCAGGCCGCACTCGACCTCAGGCCGAAGAGCGAGCAGGCGGGCCAGGGAATGCACAAAGAATTCTTCAGGGGCATGTGTATGGACCAGATCGCTGGGTGGGAACAACTTGGACTGGACACCAGCCAGCTGAAGCAGCTGCTCGACCAGGACCCGGCCAATTTCGTGAAACGTTCTAAGGAGTTCCTCAAGAATATCGTCGAGCAGAAGACGGAGCTTCAGGTGATCCCCGGCAAGGAGCACATAGACATCAACTCGGCAATACAAGCGATTCTGAAAGCCACCGAAGAGCCGCACGGGGCGACCCTGGACTCGCTCAAGGACGCGACGAGCCTCAGGGAGAGAGATCTCGTCCTTCCACTAGCTATCCTCATGGAGACCGAGCACGTGCACTTCAAGATGCTCGGGAAACAACAGCTGTACATATCACGCGGCAAGGCACCAGAACGGCCGCCGGAACCCAAGCCGAAGCCCGTGAAGGAAGACGAGATAGAATCGAAGGGAATGCATGCGACGCGCCCGGGCGCGAAAGCTCAGTTGGTGCAGATCAAATGCCCAGGCTGTGGGCAGCCGTTGGCGGGATCAGAGTCGAAGTGTTCCCGATGCGATCTCCCATTCGAGACGGCCTCCTTCGACTGTCCGATCTGCGGCGAGGACGTCCAGTTCTCTGCGGATTCGTGCCCGAAATGTGGCGCGGTCTTTAAGGCCGGCTCGGAAGAAGCCCTGGCCCGGACGGCGAGAGCCCAACCTGCGACCGCGGACGAGGCTGTCCAACCGAAGGAGAAATCAGGCCTGTGGCCGCGCAGGAAGCAAGGAAGGCGGTCGAAGCCGAAGAAACCGAAAGAGCCTGAGGAAAAGCAGTTGCCGAAGAGGCGCGCAGTCGTCACAGTCGAGCCGACCGCGTCGGTGCTCGTGTTCAGGCGAAGACCCAAGAAGTAGACCTTACCGAATCTCTATTCTCCCCTTCTTCAGAAGCAGTTGGAGCGCCTCGTCGGCAGCCTTGTCTTTCTTGGTCTCGTCATCCAGCGCCTTCTTGACGGCGAGGTTCACATCCCTGATGGCTCTCAGTTCCTCCATCTTCTCCATGCGCTTCTCTTTCCTTATCCCGATGATCTTCTCGCGCATGTCGGAGGCTTTCTCGTGGGCAGCATCGGCCTCTTCTCTCAGTTTCACGAATTCCTGATGCTTCTTGTTGGCTGATGCCGTCAGAGTAGCGATGTCTTTCATGAAGACAGTCGCCTCCTCGTGAGCCTTGTGTTGCTCTTCGGATAGACGAACCACTTCGACGTGCTCCTTGTCGGCCTGCCTGAAGAACGCGTCTATGCTCTTGTCCATGCTATAGATCTCCTTCGCGATCTTCTCCTGCTCCGCAAGGACTTTTTTCATTTCCTCTATCTCGGCCACCTTAGCCTTCAGTTCGTCCAGCAGCTTCCTCTCTTGTGGTATCGTCAACGGAACTGTCTGTTGGCGGAGCTCCATCGCCTTCGCGTCCGCGTCCATTCCCCTGATCTCTTCCTTCAGGCTTCCTGGCTGTTTCCCCTTCGTCTTCTTCTTGAACTCGATGAGCTCTCTGGCCTTGGCCTGCAGCTCGTTTCTCTTATCCTTGTGAACCCTCATCTCTGCGACGAACGCGTCCCTCTTGTTCCGAGCCTCGTTCATCTGGTCCTGGAGCGCCATCTTGCGTTCGTGCAGGCTGTCTCTCTCAGATCTTAAAACCGCAGCCTGCTCGTTGATCTCGTCTCGTTTGTTCAGAAGGGCTCTGAATCTCAGCTCAGCGCTCTGAAGTTCGCTAATCTTCTTCGGCATCTAGACCCGCCGTTTCACTGTACTGGCATGGCATGAGACGATTGATATAAGAACTCTGTGCTCGCAGCTGACAATCATCCGTCGAGAGGAGTCTCGATGCCCAGGCCCGGTTTCTTCGGGGCAACCAGATATCCGTCCTCGAAGACCAGACCTGACGATGGGTCGTCGGTTATGTTGAAGTGGGAATCCAGGTCTGCCAAGAGCACGTTGTCCGAGCTCAGGGCGAAATGCAGTCCTGCTGCGATCGAGACCTGGATCTCTCCCATGCATCCGATCATGGTGCCCATGTCAGCAGCTTCCGCAAGCCTGTTGATTATCACGGCGTCGTTGATTCCAGCGCTCTTCATCAGCTTGATGTTGATCATGTCGGCGATGCCTTCCCTGGCGACCTTCCGCGCGTCCAGAACGGACTTGACGCATTCGTCGGCCATCACTGACAGATTGCTCGACTCTGCCACTTTCTTCAGGCCCGCATAGTCCTCCGCCTTGACGGGCTGCTCGACGACCATCACCTGGAGCGTTTCCATGACTTCGCAGAACTTGATCGCCCGCTCGACCGTGTATCCTTGGTTCGCGTCCACGCGCAGCTCGATCTTCGGACCTACGGCGTCTCTGACCGCGGAGACCCGCCTGATGTCCTCATCGAGGTCCAGGCCCACCTTGATCTTGAGCGCTTTGAACCCGGATTTGGTGTGCTCGATCGCCCTCTGAACTGTGGTCTCGAGCGATTCTATCCCGATAGTCATGTCCGTGATTATCCTGTCCCGTTTGCCGCCCAGGAATTCGTAGAGGGGTTTCTTGTCCCTCTTGCTGAGAAGGTCGAAGAGAGCTATGTCAACCGCAGCTTTCGCTGCTGTGTTACCCGCTGCGATGCCGTCCAGCTTTTCGTGAAGCTTGTCTGGATAGTTCTCGTCGGACCCCACGACCTTCTTTGGAACCATGCCCAGGAATGATTCCATCGAAGCGAGAGTCTCATGCGTGACATCGGTCGGGTTGCCGCTTCCTACGCCGAAGTCATCTCCGGACACCAACTTCACGATGACATTCTCCTCCGTATCTGACGACCCGGAGGCTATCTTGAAAGTGCATGTTCTTCTGTTGATGAATGTCCTGAATTCCATGGAATCTATCATTTGTGGTATCTCCTTTCGAGCAGCTTGACCGCGTTGATGTCCTTCCTGAGTCCCAAGGCATTCGCGACTGGTGAGCATTTCGTTCTGAGAAGATACGCCACAGGTGCGAGGTCCGTTTCGGAGAGTGATTCGAAGTTGGCCATCCCTTTCGCGATGATCAGATCGGCGTTCTCCATCATTCTTCCGAACTTGCCGGTGAGCGAGTCGAGGTCTATCCCAACTGCGAAGCCAGGTGCCTCAACAATGCGGTCTACGATCCGCTCCATCCCAAGCCCAGATATGTCCTTTCTTGTCGCATCGGCTAGGATTGGCTCTTCCTTTACGACGAGAGTGAGATCTATGTCGAACTTCTTTAGCTCCTTGAGCGCCAATCGGTCGAGAACTATCTCCCCGCAGTTGTCCGCGAGATACACCACGCTCTCGGCTTTCTTCAGCAAGGCCTTGATGCGCGTGGTATCATCCCAGCCGAGGCCCTCATCCAGGAGGCTCTTGAAATCCTTCTTCAGTCTTGCCGGATTGTCATAGCCGATCCCGATTCCGAAATCGAGCACGTTCCCCACGATCGAGCATAGGAAGGCGGTTCTCAGCGGGTCTTTGGAGGATGTCACGAGCTTCTCGGCGGAAGGATAGATGTCGAGCGCTATCTCGTTGCTCTTCCTCTTCAACGCGCCGTACGGGTCATTCGTTCCGAGCAGCTGGTAAGTCTTCCTGTGAACCTGAGTCGCGACCGTTGCTGAGCACACGTTGTCTCCGAAGAGCTCCCCGAGCATCTCGGCGGCGTTTCTCGTCGCTACTGCGCTCAGAGAATCGTCAGCCTGTTCGGCCTCGAAGAGCACTCTTCGAATCAGGCACGGAACGCATTCTGGAGTCATCCGCATAGCGTCGCGGGAATCCGGATACTGGGATTTAACCTGTCCCGAAGTACAGTCGTGACTCCTACATTGATATCTCCGCAAGGACTACCATATTGACAGGATAGTGTGTTCGGCGGTCGACTCTCATGGCGGTCGTGATTCGAAGGATGAAGGTCGAAGACTTAGTCGATGTGAAAGGAGTGGACCTCCTATGCTGGAATGACCTCATGCAGAGATCCTACGGATTCAAGGACAAGCTCTCAGCTAGGACCGACGAAAACATCCTGTCGTTCCTCCACTCCGACCCGGATGGTGCCCTCGTCGCTTCGGACGAGTACGCAGGCGTTATCGGGGTGTGCTTCTCTCATGTCTGGGGATCGACCGGCTGGGTCGGACCATTGTCTGTCCTGCCATCGTATCAGGCGAGAGGACTGGGCAAGGAGTTGCTGAGGCATTCCCTGCGATACCTGGAGGACCAAGGATGCGTTGACATAGGCCTCGAGACGATGCCCGAGAACGTGACCAATCTAGGGATGTAC
>JALHSX010000006.1 GCA_022865445.1 Thermoplasmata archaeon
CCTTCAGCTTGAGCAGGACTTTCAGGTTCGTCACATCGATCTCGCGCCTGATGAAGTCCCGGAGAAGCTTGTCAGCCGTGTTCGTCGGTTCGACATCTTTCAACAGGTCGTAGTACAGCGTCTTGTCCAAGTGATCCTCGAGCTGAGCCAGTCTTCCAGAGTCGACGACCTCTCTCACGTGCTCTTGAGTGATGCCTAGTGACGGCTCCCGCGAGAGCACGTCCATGATCTCCTGAATGGACTGCATCTGGATCAACGACTTCAGGTAGGCCTCCGAAAACGCTCCCGCGGGTACGAGCGTGTCCATGATCTCATCATCCTTGACTTTGGTCACCTTTCCTCTGAGAATCGTCTTGACGTTGAACGAGTCCCATCGCTGCAGATAATCCGCGACCATCTCGCGGAGGTGGCCTGTGGTGAAGGCGAGGATGGCAGTATAGGTCGAGGCGAGATTGCGGGTTACCGCCACCTCAACCAGGTTTGCCCCTGAGTACTTCGACGTATACCTAGCCATCTCGTCGCGGTACTGCGTCTCCCCGAGGAATCGGCCTAGCTCGTGCACATCCATTACGAGAAGACGCGAATACGTGTCATGCGAGAGCAAGAATCGCTTCTTCGCTTTCACGCGCGTGCACGCGTATGCATAGTTGCCGCCTCCACCAAAGAGTCCCATGTCCTAAATCACCTTAGCAGCTTTCCGTATATCTCCTGCAGTTTCTTGTTCCAGATCTCTTCCAGCAAGCTCTCGAATCGGAAGTCCAAACGGACGCTCCTGTCTTTGCTCTCGAACACGAGACCGCCGATGCAGTCGATCACGCCGCCGCCGGCCATGCCCGCAGGAAGCTGAATAAGTGCCTTGTCGTCCTTGTTCGAATACACATAGCACTCGCCCAGATCCTTCTTCGCCTTTGCCACAAGCTTCGAGTACGCTTTCTTGCGCTTGTCGGCAGGGTACTCGGCCAGCTCCGCGAGCGCCTGCGCCTTGAGTCCCTCCATGGCTCTCCTTTGAGCGGCTAGGAGTATCTTCTTGGACTCCAACTCTGCACTGGAGAGCTCCTGCTGCTCCATCTGGGTGATAAGAGATCCTGTCCTCTTCTCTTCCTTTGCGCGGTTCTCTTCGATCCTCTTCTCCGCCTGCAGGATATGTTCGTCTCTCTCCTTCTCACCGAGACGGATGATCTCCCGTTTCTTCTCCTCGCCCTTGCGGAGTATGTCTTCGACTACCTTGTTCAAGCTCATAGCTTCTCAGCTCCTCTTCTAGTTGGGCCGCTCCGCCGACTTCCGAATTCCAGTCCTCACTTGTTCATCAGCAGGAACGCCACGACGAAGCCGAGGATGACAATCGTCTCGGGCAGAACCATCATGATCATGCCCTTACCGAACATCTTCGGGTCTTCAGCGGTCGCGCCCACTGCTGCTGCGCCTACTTGTCCCTGGGCAACTCCGGTACCTAGGCCCGCCACGCCAATTGCGATGCCAGCACCGAGGAGTGCCATCCCTGTTGGGTCCATTGTTTCACACCTCCGGTTTTGCTTTTGCCATTGAGTACTTCCTCTCGTACTTCAACGGGGAGAAGTCCGTGCCTCCTCCCTCGAAGAACTTGAGGAAGAACTCCACATAGTTCAACCTGATAGCCTGGATCCCTGCGGACAGGGCTCCCAGGAAGAACACGAAAAACATCTGCGTGACGAAGAGAGCCGCTGCACCGCCTATGATGACGCCGATGTTGTGGCTCTCGAATATCAGTGGGAAAAGCATCGAGTTGAAGGCCAAGGCCATGGCTCCCTTGCCGACAGCCAATGCGGCGAGCCTCGTGTAGGACACGAGATTGGTGAACAATCCGATTACCTCGGTCAGGGCCAACGCACCCTCAGTGAATGGAAGCACGATGACGCCGGCAACGATGAACACTACTGCAGGCAAGGAAAGCGCGATGCCGGCAAGCGAAGCCGAGGCGTCGGGGAGAGGAGCTAGAATCGTGGTATTCATGAGATTGCTAGTCCAGGTTGCACTGCCTGCGATGGTCATAATCTCCACGAACAGACCGAACAGTATGATGAACCAGGCGACCTTGGCGACCGCATGTTTCCTACTGTGACCATAGTTGTTGACGAATCCTAGACCGAATCCCAGACTCAGGTGCAGCCAGCCCGCTACCAATGAGATCGCTAGCATCTCCTTGATGTCGTGCATCTTGTCCAGCATCGGATGAATCGGTATGTTCGAAAGTGCCTCCCACGAATCCTCATCAGGGCTCGCAGCAGGTGGGTGGAACGGGACGCCGAAGGCCTCGGCAAAGACGAACAGTCCGAATATACTCGCCAACACCCCGCCTGCGACGATGATGGCGCCCAATCTATAGAGGTCGGGATAGCCTTTGAGCTTCCAGCGCATGACCGCGCCGAGGGCAACCAGACCGAGGCCGAACCCGATGTCGCCTACCATGAACCCAAAGAACAGGGGGAATGTGATGAACAGCACGAGGGTGGGGTCGATCTCCCCGTATTTCGGGGTCGACACGAGACCGATGAAAAACTCGAACGGTCCCACAAGCTTAGGGTTCCTCAGTTTGACCGGTGGTTCTTCATCCTTCTCTGGCTGTACCGTTTCCACAAAAGCAAGGCCACAGCATAGTGCATCGAGGCCGACCTGAATGTCCTGCACTTTGGACACCGGGATCCAACCGTCGATGATGAATGAGTTCTCTGACGAGGCGATCCTCAGTGGCGTCTCGGCCTTCAGGACTTCGATGGCGAGATGCTCCTCCGCAGAAATGATGAAGTCCGCGAATTTCTTCCGAATGGACTCGATGTCACTCTCGATCCTAATTGAATCCGCCTCGAGGTCTCTGACCTCGGCGAGATTCGACGAGATTATCTTGTCCGCCGAGCCCTTGAGCTTCGGCATCTTGATCTCCTGGAAATCGTGTTCCGCAAGAATCTTCGCAACTTCCGTCTTCTTCTCGTTCCTAGCGAAGACTGCGACTACAACATCACCCTTCCTGGATTCGGTGAAGACCTCGATGTCCTTCATGGCCGATTCGAGGGCTGACGTCGGATCGGCCCCACAGGTTCCAGCGAAAGATGAAATGTTGTCATAGCCCTCGTAATCCTCGACAGGAATGCCAAACCCTCGGAAGGGCGTGAGGGCCCTGACCTCGCCTTCCTTCTCCCTCATGAGAGTCTGGATCTTCTGCCTGGTCTCCGCTTTGCTGCTGGTGTTCAGATCCAGCGTGACCAACGCCTGCTCCAGCTCCTTTTTGAGGGCATCGATGCTGAGCTTTTGCCCTGGCTTGTGCTCCTCGATCTCAAGCGTCCGGATCATCGACCGCAGTTTCAGCAACTTCTGGGAGGCTTCGGAGGCTTTTGACAATGGCTGCCCAATCTTGAACTCTCCGTCCTGCTTCGTGAAATCTATGAGGTGCAGTACGCCGAGCTCGTAGAGACACTCGATGGTCGCATCGAGGCTGCCAATCGACCCGACGACGACAACTCGGGTCATCTCTTCAGGCCTAAGCATCAACTGCCCTCTCAAACTCGGAAAGAACGAACTCCTTTGCCTTACTCATCTTGAGGCGGGAGTTGGACGTGAGCTCGCTAGCCTTCTTGTTCCCTTCCTCCAGGAGCGCCTTCTTCCGAACGTCAATCTGCGCTTGGGCTTCGGCGACCTCCGAGTCGAGTTTCTTCCTGAGCGCTGCTGCCGCGGCTTCCGCCCTCTGAATCGCGGCCCTCTTGCCCTCGGCCTGGAGCTGCTTGCGCCTCTCCTCGGCCTCCTTCGTCATTGTGCGGACCTTCTCCTCCGCATCCTTGATCTGTTTGAGGATCTCCGCTTTGCCCAAGTCGGCCACGTCCAGCTTGATGATGCGGGTTTCGATATAAATAGCCAACGCCGCCTGGTTTTTTCGATATATTCGCCCAGGAATTCGACATTTAACGACAATCCGCGACAAGGTTCGAATTCCGATGATTAGCTGACGATTGTCATGTCCCTACCCGCTGATTTGAGGGCGTCTGCCGTCGGCTTCATTTCCTCACATTGTCTGCGAATGCCTTCTTATCCAATCGAGTGATCTTGGTGCCCGCTTGTTTCAAAAGCTCGACGCCGGCGAGATCCGAATAGTCGTCGATGTAGACCACCCTTGAGACCTGAGCATTGAGGATCATGCGAGCGCAGATCGGGCAAGGGACGATCGTCGAGTACAGTGTTGACCCCCGCGCATTCGTCCCCGCCTGAATGAGCGCGTTCTGTTCGGCGTGCACTGCCGTGCATGTCTCGAGTCGAGTGCCAGATGGTATGTTGAGCTTGTCCCTGATGCAGCCGATCTC
>JALHSX010000057.1 GCA_022865445.1 Thermoplasmata archaeon
CAGAGGTCTCGTTCCTCAGTGTTTGAAGAGCCTCAGCCCGCTGAATACCATCGAAATGCCGTTTTCTTCTGCAGCTTGGATCGCCTCGGCGTCGTTGACGGATCCACCAGGCTGGATGATGCATGATACGCCCACCTGCGCTGCAGCGTCGACGCCGTCCCTGAACGGGAAGAAAGCGTCCGAGACAAGTACGCTCCCCTTCGCCTCTGGGCCTGCCTTCATCCCAGCGATCTTCGTGGAATCGACTCTGCTCATCTGGCCTGCGCCCACACCGACGGTCCGCTCCCCTTTCACGAGCAGGATCGTGTTCGACTTGATGTGTCTGCACACCTTCACGCCGAAGATCATCGCATCGATCTCTTCGCTGGTGGGTGCGCGCTTCGTGACGACCTTCAACTTGGATCTGTCAATCTCAGTGAATGCGTCTGTCTGGACCAGGATGCCACCCTTGACCTTAGTCATGAACATCCGGCCCTCCTCTCTTTTCACGGGCACATTGGTCCTCAGCAGTCTGATGTTCTTCTTGGACTCCAAATGCTTCTCTGCTTCGGGCTCGTAGTTCGGAGCAATAACCGCTTCCACGAAGTGGCTGCCAATCTCGGTCGCAGTCTCCATGTCGACAGGTCTGTTCAATCCGACGACACAGCCGAAAGCGCTCAGCGAATCGGCGTTGTACGCAGTCCTGAACGCCTCGGCAATGGTCGCAGCGCTTGCGACTCCTGAAGGATTCGTGTGTTTGATTACCGCGGCTGTCGGCTTCTCGAAATCGGAGACGATTGCGAGCGCTGCATCTAGGTCTATCACGTTGCAGTATGAGATCTCCTTCCCATGGAGTTTGTCAGCCGCCGCTACACTCAGCGGTGTCTGATCGAACAGATCCTTGTAGAATGCAGCCTTCTGGTGCGGGTTCTCTCCGTATCTGAGATCTCCCAACTTCTCGAATGAGAGTGTGAGGTTCTTGGGGAACAGCTCTCCACCCCCGAAATTCTTGCCGAGGAACTGGGCAATGGCCGAATCATATCTTGCCGTCGATCGGAAGGCCTCCAACGCCAGTTTGTGGCGTGTTGCGTCGGATAGATGGCAGTCGTTCTCCTGCAGCTCCGCGAGTATCTGCGGATACATCGCGGGGTTAGTGACGACCGCGACTGCTGAGCTGTTCTTGGCTGCAGATCGTATCATCGAGGGGCCCCCTATGTCGATGTTCTCTATCGCGTCCTCGAGCTTGACGCCCGATTTGGCGACGGTGGCCTCGAACGGGTACAGGTTGACGACGACCATGTCGATGGGCTCGATCCCGTGCTTCTTGATGGCCTCCATGTGCTCAGGCTTCTCCCTCATGGCGAGGAGGCCTCCATGGATTGCGGGATGTAGCGTCTTGACTCTGCCGTCCAGCATCTCGGGGAACTTCGTTACCTCCGAGACCCCGACAACAGGTATGCCCGCTTTCTCGAGAGCGGACATCGTCCCGCCAGTCGACATGATATCAATTCCAAGATCCACAAGGCCTTTGGCGAATTCGACCAAACCTGCCTTGTCAGATACGCTAACCAATGCTCTCTTCACTCTGCTCATTGCTTATACACTCCGCTGTCTGCCGAAGCACCCCTCCCCTCATAGCAAAAGGTATGCCACCATGTTATCCCCTGATTGTTTATAACGGTTCTTGTGAGGGGATCTACGCTCGAAGCTCTGACGTGACGATCTCTTTGACTAGATTGAACGGCAGGAATCCGTAGCCCGCAACAAGGTCGTGGAACTTCTTCTCGTCGAACTTGGGGCCCATCTTCTCCTCGAGTTCTTTCCTGAGCCCCAGCAGGAGATGTCTGCCAATCATGTACGAAAGTGCCTGACCCGGGGTGTGCGAGTACCGTTTCACTTCGTCTTCCATCGCGCTCCTGGCCATGCCAGTCTCCCTGGTCATCAACTCAGTCATCTCTTCGATGGTCGCCTCGCCCTGAGCAAGCTTCACATCGGCGATGATCCTGCACGCCCTCCAAATCGCGCCGTTGAGCAGCTCGAAAGCCGCCTCGTCCGTGGCCTCGTATCCGTGGTCGAACATCATCTTCTCGCAGTAGTGCGCCCAACCTTCCACTGTCTCGTCAGCGCACGATGCGATGTCTCCTCCGCTGCCCGCCATCTGAAGCATCCAGTGTTTCTTGTTTGACTGGACCCCTTGGTGGAAGTGTCCTGGATACGCTTCGTGAACGGCCGTGTTGGTGATGGATGCGTAGTTGAGGTGGCTGCCTAGATCCTTCGGATCCTTCGGCCTCGTCACAACATATGCGCCCTCCTGAAGCTTGTCGAATTTCGATGGCATGAAGAGCGCCGCGTAGGGCAGGAGCGGCGCCATGAACGCTGGAGTCTCGATGACCTTCAGCTTGGCAACAGGGTCAACCGTAGCGAGGTCGTTCTTCATGATGAACTTCTTTGCCTTGTTCATCTCGTTCTCCGTGGCAGTGAGTGCCTGTTCGAACGTCTTCGGACACTTTGATCTTACGATCCTGGTGGCGCCGTGAACGCCTTCGCCTGGAGCTATCCTCTCGGCCACTCTTTCCCGCTCGTCTTTGAACTCTTTTAGGTACTTCTCGCCAAGGGCAAGTGTCTTCTCAGGTGTGAGACCGAGGTCCCGTATCTTCATCAGCTTGGCGAACTTCTTCTTGCCCATCGCGAACTTCTTGCCCGGTTTGTCCAGCAGCTGTCTCAGCCAGTTCAAGTGTTCCTTCACAGCGGCCTCCGCCTCGCCGATGCTTCTCGACAAGTCTTCCATGAGGCTGTCAGAGACCCTGCCTTTGGAGGTCGCTTCTATGAATCTCAGGAAATCGGGGAACTGCTCGGCCGAGACGATTGCCATCCTCGTCCATTCGAGCACAGGTTTCGAATCGTCGAACCGTGACTCGAACTCCTTCAGATACTTCGGAAGCCTCATCAGGCGTGAGCACATCGCGCTGACGCGGTGGTCGTACGGCGCGTAGTCCCGTGTCAGCATCATGAATAGAAGCCCTCCTGGCATCTGGATCGCATCAGGGTTCATCTTCCAGTGAGGATAATCATCCATCGAGAACTGATAGAGATCGACTGCGCACTTGAGCGCCTTGACCGATATCCTCTGTTCGAGACTCAAGTCTTCGGACGCTGCAATCTCCTGAGCCTTCTTGTACCATGAGGTGAACAGTTTCTGGTTGTCCTCATGCTTCTTGAAACCCCCGTGAGGAAGCTGCCAGTCGTAGGGCTCGTGTATGCCGAGTCCAGTTGCGGTATCGGGGTTGATATTGAGAAACTCTTTCAGCATTTGCTCATTGTGCTCATCAAACTTCTGAGATGTCATGCTATATCCTGCCCCTGAATATGCTCCTGGTGCATCATGCTTGCGCTGCAACTAGTCCATTTTCGGTCTAGGTAATAGCCCCGCCATCTCGACTATCTTTGGGACGATCTCTTCCCAGGCGACTGCCATGATGTGCACTCCGTGTACTCCCTTGACCGTCTTGAGGTGCTCGATCTGTTCCAAGCAGAGCTTGATGCCCTCCTCTTTCGCGTCCTTGGCGCCCTTCATGCGGTCGACGATGTGGTTGGGGACGATCATTCCGGGAACCTTGTTCTTCATGTACCTAGCGGCGCCGGCGGATTTCATTGGTATGACTCCCGCGAGGATGTGGATCTTCTTGTCCAGCCCTCTCGATCTTATCTCATCCATCCACTTCTCGAACATGTCCATGTCGAATATCGCCTGGGTCTGGCAGAAGTCCGCGCCCGCAGCGACTTTCTTGGCGAGTCTGGAGACTCTGAATTCGTACGGGGTGGCGAACGGGTTCTCGGCACATCCGAGGTACACCTTCGGAGGGTCTTTGATCACTTCACCTCCGACCAGCTTTCCTTCTCTCCTCAGCGCGTCGAAGACCTGCAGCTCCACTATCGAATCGAAGTCAAAGACGTTCTTCGCTCCCTTCTCATTGCCAAAGATCTGGTGATCTCCGGTCAGGCACAGGACGTTCTTCACGCCCAGTGCAGCGGCTCCTAGAAGATCGCTCTGAAGCGCGATCCTGTTCCTATCCCTGCAGGTCATCTGGATGACCGGTTCGATACTCTCGCGCATTATGATGACCGCGCTCGCGATGCTCGACAGTCTGACGACAGCCGTCTGGTTGTCGGTCAAGTTGAATGCCTCCGCGAAACCCTTGAGCATCTTCGCGTGGTGTGTCAGCGGCTCAGGGTTGGAAGACTGTGGTGGTCCGATCTCTGCTGTCACCGCGAACTTGCCAGCGTCGAGGACCTTTTCAAGGTTGCTTCCAGCCTTCATTGGACCGCCTCCTTTCCTTTCTTCTGATGAGGTGTCAGTCTTGCGTCCTCGCGAACGTACACTCTGCGTCCGCCCGAATGGCTGGTGGACCAGTCCTTTGCTGGAGTGACTTTCTCGATCAGGTCGAGCCGGTTCTGGAGCTTGAGTCTATCATAGATCGCGGTCCACGCGCAGTCGATATCGAGGTTGACCTCGCACTTCCTGTCTGCGGACCCGCCGCACGGTCCGTTGAGCATGCTCTTTGCGCATCTCGAGATCGGGCAGATGCCGCCCGTGGTGTGGATTATGCAGTTGCCGCACCCGACGCACTTCTCCGACCATACACCCTGCTCCTCAGGAACGCCGAACATGCCAGTGTTCAGGCCTGGGAATGTCAGGTGAGTCGGGTACATGTCGCCTATTGTCTGAGCGCCGAGTGAACAAGCCATAGAGAGCGTGATATCAGAGCCGAGTATCTTATCCTCGACCTCCTTGATCCACTCCTTCTCGCACTGCCTCTCCACAACGAGTCCTTCGAACTCCTGCTTCTTGCCCTCTTTCTTGTTCTTGACCTTGAGAGCGGAAACGAGCATCTTGACTTCCTTCTCGCCTCCCGCGAGGCAAATCGCAACGCAGCTTCTGCAACCTATGACTGTGACCTTCTTGTACGGAGCGAGCATCTCGGCGATCTCGTTCAAGGGCTTCCTCTTGGCTACTATCATTGCTTCACACCCCCGTCAATCGGTCCTAGCTTCTTCGCGATATCGACCATCTTCGAGACAGCGTCAGGGAACGCCCACGCGTTGGATGACGCAGCGTTGAACATCTCCAACCGTTCTTTCTCGATGCCGACCTCTGTCAGCATCTGCTTCACGTAGTCGACTCTCTTCCTTCCTTCGATCGAGCCAGTGTCGTAGTAGCAGTTCTTCTCGAGACATCCCAGAACGAACACTGCGTCTGCCCCGTCCTCGAACGCCTTCAATAGGTGGATTCCATCGACCCTGCCAGTGCAGGGAACCTGAACGATCCTCACACTCACGTCAAGCTGCTTGCCACTTCTAGCGGAGAGAACGGCGGCGTCCATGCCGTGCCTCTCACAGCAGAATCCTACGACCTTCGGCTTCCTCTCCGCCATCAGAAATCACCTCCGAGGAGTACGCGCGCCTCTTCCGTTATCTGATCGTCAGTGTAGTTGCGCAGCTCTATCGCCTTGCTGGGACAGATGCCGACGCACATGCCGCAGCCTTGGCATGCCTGAACCCGGATCTCCGCCTTGCTCGCAGTTCCGATGAACGGAGCCTCGTAGGGGCATGTTCTCACACAGGTGAGGCATGCGGAGCACTTCTCTTGGGTCACGAGCGCTACGATGCCGCCGAACTCTATCTTGCCGCGTTTGACGAACTCCGCAGCCATCGCTCCGGCGGCCGCGCCTTCCGCTCTGGCAACCTCTCTCGACTTGGGGAATAGGGCCGAGCCGCACACGAACACCCCCGGCCTCGGTGTGCTGACGGGCCATCTTTGGATGCTTCCGCGCCTTGTCGCGCCATCGATCGTCATGGGGATTCTGAGGGCTTCCGCGATTGCCTTGTTGTCCTCGTTGGGTGGAATTGAGGCGAACACGAGCGTTCCGAACCTGATGTTGAGCAGCTCCCCCTGGGCGAAGTCTTTGACGGTGAGCATACCCGGGCTTTCTACGTCGACCTTCGGTGCTCCGACCCTGTCGTACCTCACGAACTTGATGCCCAGCTCAGCGGCTTCTTTGTAGGCGAGTTCAGACAGTCCGAACGCCCTCATCTCTTGGAAGACCACGAAGATCTGGATATCAGGGTGCTTCTTCTTCAGTTCAATAGCGGTCTCCAGCGTGTCGTCCCAGGCGAAGTCCTGGACCTTCAGGGTCTTGCCTGCGGGATCGGGGGTGTCGACGATTGCGAC
>JALHSX010000058.1 GCA_022865445.1 Thermoplasmata archaeon
GGGAAACCCCCGATCATAGAAGGGGATGGCAAGCAGACCAGGGACTTCATACACGCGCGCGACGTGGCGGAGATGCTCGCACTGGTCCTCAGCAAGAAAGGCATCAGCGGCGAGGTCTTCAACTGCGGGAGCGGCGTCTCGACGAGCATCCTGGACCTTGCCAACAGGGCGATCGCAGTGTCCGGTCACGCGCTCAGGCCCGAGTTCACAGCTCCCAGGGTCGGGGACATCAAGGACAGCCTGTCGAACAGCGCGAAGGCGGCAAGACTCCTGGGCTTCAAGCCGAAGATTACTCTCGACGAGGGGCTTGCAGAGCTGATCAGATAACCTTCTTACCCACGCCGCGATAGATCATGCCAGCTCTTCGCATCTTCTCCGTATCGAACAAGTTCCTCCCATCGACAACGATGGGCGTCCGCATCAGCTTCTTGAGCGTCGCGGGCGTGAGTGTCTTGTATGCCTTGTGAGAGACCATGAAGATAGCGAGGTCCGCTCCGGCCAGCGCCTTCTTTGCGTCCTTCAGCGTGCTCACTCCCGCTATCTTGTCGAGATAGGGGTCGTGCACTCTGAGCCCCTCGGCGCATTTCAGTGATTCGATCACAGGTATCGAAGGTGAGTTCCTGGGATCCCCTGAGTCCTGCAGGAACGATGCGCCCATGACTGCGATGACGGAATCCTCGACGCTCCTGCCAGCTGCGCGGAGGGCATCAACGGCGAGGTCGACCACATGGAACGGCATCGAATCGTTGACCGCCCTCGCGGTCGGAATGAGCCTCGGGCTGGACGCCTTCCCGCTCTGGACGAGCAGCCACGGGTCCTTGGGCAGACAATGGCCGCCGACGCCTGCGCCAGGGATGTGCATGTCCCTGAAGGGACATGTATTGACCAATCTCCTGACCTCAAATGCGTCCGCTCCTAGCTTCTCGGAGACCAGCGCAACCTCGTTCGCGAACGCTATCTGAACATCCCTGTACGCGTTCTCCGCGGTCTTCACGATCTCCGCTGTGGTGAGATCGGTCGTATGGAGCTTCCCCTTGGTCAGTTTCGAGTAGATGGCCTTGGCTCTTGAAGCGGTCTGCTTGTCCAAGGCACCTATGACTCTGTCATAGGTCGTGATGTTGTAGAGCAGCCTCCCCGGCATGACTCGCTCAGGGCAGTGCGCGAGCTTGAAATCCTTTCCGAGTTTGAGCCCGCTCTCCCGCTCGAGCGTTCTTGTCACTATTCCAAGCATGGTGCCGGGAGCCAGGGTCGATTCTACGACCACCATCGTCCCTCTCTGCATGCTCCTGCCTATGCCTGCGACCGCCTCCTCGAGCCTCGAGTAGTCGGGTCTCTTGTCGGCGTCGATGGGTGTGTCTACGCAGACGAAGATGACGGTTCGGTCCCTGCACGCATCGTAGGATGTCGTCGCCCTCAGCTTGCCCCTCTTGACGGCTCTAGACAGCATATCGCCGAGGCCGGGCTCATCCCCCTTCAGCGGCAGCTTCCCTCGGTTTATCTGTGCGACTCGGTCCTCGAGAAGGTCTATTCCGACGACGTCGTAGCCTCTGCTGGCGAGTAGCGCGGAGAGCGGTATGCCCACGTATCCGAGGCCTATGACGGCGGTCTTTTCCGGGGCCATCGAATGCCGATTGGATGTGAAGAGCATAAGGCTTTGCCTGGACAGGAAACAATGAAAAAGGAAATTGTGGAAAAGGGTTTGATACGGTTTCTCCGCCTATCTATGGCGAGGGTGGCGGAGGCTCTACCTTCGGCGTCTCAGCGGGCTTCGGAGCGCCCATCCTACCCTTCAGGAAGGGCATGACGATGAGCAACAGGATCATGATGATCAACAGCAGCAGTATGCTGAAGTCGATCGCGCTCATGCCTGCTACGCTCTTGTCCCAGCCGGTCAGTTGGCCGCCCACAGTGATCGCAGTTGTGTCACTAGACACCGGGCCTGTCACCGGATCGATCAGCGTCGCGGAGATTCCCATCTCAGCGGCGGGCGCGTCATCTGGTAGCGCGAACTCGACCGTTCCAGCCGGGTCCGTCAATATGAAGTCCATACCGACGGGGTTGTAGTCCGTGGCCACGCGTAGAATGTATGACTTCAGAGGCTCCATCACATACGCGCCTATCGAGTAGTGCAGCTTCACTGTCTGACCGGGCTTGTAGGTTCCGTCAGCATAGCCGGATTTCTCGACCCATATCTGCAGCTCGTGGGAGTTCAACATGTCTACCGCTAGGCTTGCGTCAGCATAGCCGCCCGCAGCAGTCGTCATCCACATGTGCACGTAGTAGTGCTGAGGAGCGTTGACAGTTGGAACCAACTGAGAGAACGATCCCGTGGTGGCGAATGCCGGAGAATCGGATATGACAAGCATCCCGTTGCTGTCGGTGATCTCGTACATCAGTGTCCCTGCGCTCGCACCTGTCACGATGTTCCAGTCGAAGACCAAGTCGTCTCCCGGCCTGTAATCGTTCATCTGCGCGGTCAGGGTGATGTCTGCGAAGCGGACTTCTGAGTCGTCGCTGCCATCGATCCCGATTCCGTTGTAGTACGCGCTCACTCCGATCTCAATGTCCCCGTAGTAGTCCACTGGTATCGTTGCACTGACAGTCGTGTCGGAGGTGTTGCCCCATACCAGGACTCCGGTATCAATCAAGAACGCGTAGCCGAAGTTCGACACCTCGACGACCTTTCCGTTCCAGAGCGGTGTCAGAGTTGCGACGATGTCATCGCCGCCGTAGTAGCGCTCCTTGTCGAGCTTGACCCATATCTCACCGGTCGACCGCACTTGGAACAGACCGATCGCGGTCGTCGAGAAGCCTGCCATTGCTATTTTCGCGCTCACGATGTAGGTCCCGTCCGCCGAGGCGTCAACCAGTGTGAATGTGTGTGTAACGTCTCCCTGCAGGTCCGATGTCAAATTCACCGAGCCGTATGCTAGGATGGCCGTCCCGTTCGCCAGTACTGATATGTCGACAGCGGCTCCAGGCAGAGAATCTCCGCCCAGTTCGACATTCACCGTTGCGGCAACAGTCTCGCCTGGCATCAATGAGCCCATGTGAGCGAATGCCACACTTCCGCTAAGCATCCCGAATTGCAGAGTGACGCTGTCAGATGCGGTCCTGGTGCTCTCGTTGGCCCAGTAGGTGATTTCGACATCCAGCCACATCGCGATGTCCGTCGGTATCAGGAATTGCTGTACGCCAGACGATCCCGTCAGCGTCGAGTTCAGCCATGTGGCGTTCCCGGATGAGTTGCCCCACATCGCACTGTATGATATGGCCACTCCGGTCGCCTGTGTGAAGGTCGCTACATCCATGGTCACGTACTGGATGTTGGCGGTCATTCCCGGAAGGTAGTAGTCTCTGTCAGCCCAGACCTCGAAAACATACTTCTGGACGTTGAAATGGATGTGGACCATTAACGCATGCGTAGTCGCATCCCTCACGCGCATTGTGTACGTACCATCGGGGAGGTCAGATGCGAGTGTGAAAGCGTATTCCCACCAGCCCGTCGTGGCTGACTGACCCGTCCAGTTCATGAGTGGCATGGTCACGCCGGTCGCGTTGACCGTGTGCACGTAGAACAGGACAGTCGTGGATGTGGTGACAAGCTTCGCAACCACAGCCTGACCTGGGTAATACATGCCGTTGTTAGGGTCTAGCGAGAGACCGATCTTCTTCACGACTATCGTGGTTCTCGCAATCTCCTCCATGGAGCCGTCACGGTAGACCACGACGTAATACGATGTGAGGTCATCGGTTATCCCGGCATCCGTTGCCAAGGTGAGGTGTCCTGCAGCCGTTGTGCTGTTGTACCAGCCTACGGCCGGGTCGTTCGAGTTGGTGTGGAAGTGGCTTACAACTCCACCGGTTGTGGTTTGAAGCCGAACCAGTATCGGTTCATCCGCCCAGACACCCTGGTATTTCACATCTACGATCACGTAGACTGCTTGACCCTGGATATAGGTGTCCTTCAGGTTTCCCGTGTCGTCAGTCGTCTTTACACTGCCCGTATAGTCCACTTGTGCGCTCGTAGGGAGCGCCGCGAAAACTACCGCAAGCAGGCTTAGCGCCAGCGCTATACTTAGAATCCTATTTTTCATAGGCTTTCCCATCCAAGCCCATTAATGGCCTAGTATATATATAACTTTTTGTACATTATTGACTGGCCCTGCACAACTGCTGCGAATCTATTTATGGAACTACGAAAACGCGCGTCATCACGCGCGCGTAACCGGATTCGGGAAACAACGATGGCGACTTCACTCTTCCGAGTGATGATGGTCTTCTTTCTCCCGATGTCCCGCGGTCGATCTCATCTCAGCCAGGTTCGCTGGGCTGAAGGGCGACATCGCCCTCAGTTTCTTGATGATCCCCGGGAAGACCCCTAGAACGTAGTCTATGTCTTCTGCTGTGTTGGCTTTCCCGAGGGTGAACTGCACCGCACTCTGTGCCTCCTCCGTTGGTATCTCGCATGCCAGAAGCACGTGCGAGGGCAGGAGGCTCTTCGATGTGCACGGAGAGCTCGAGGACACGGATATCCCAGCCATATCAAGATTGAGCAACATCGATTCTCCCTCCACATATCTGAACCTGAAGTTGGCGTTGTTCGGGAGACGTTTTGTCGGATGGCCGTTCAAGAAAGAGTCATCGATGCCGTCGAGCATCCCAGTTATCAGCTTGTCCCTGAGTTCCTTGAGTCGTTCGCTCTGCTGCGCCATCTCGTTCCTGGCGATATCCGCTGCAGCTCCGAAGCCCACGATCGCGGGGATGTCCTCCGACCCGGATCTAAGGCCCCGTTCCTGACCTCCGCCTTGATTCACGGCCTCGACCCGGGTCCCGTCCCTGACGTAGAGCGCGCCCGCGCCTTTGGGCCCGTACAGATCGTTGGAGGACACGGACAGCAGGTCGATCCTAGATCTCTGGACGTCGATCGACACCTTCCCCGCGGCCGCGACCGCGTCAACATGGAAGAAGACGTCCTTCTCCTCCAGAAGCTTCCCTATCTCGTCTATGGGCTGGAGCGTACCGATCTCGTTGTTAGCGTACATTATTGAAACGAGGGCGGTGTCCTTCCTGACGGCCTTTTCGAGCTTCTCGAGATTCACGAAGCCATCTACCGTCGGCGGGATGTAGGTCACCTCGAATCCGTTCTTCTCGAGGTACTTCATGATGTTGAGGACCGAGATATGCTCGATCGCGGAGGTCACGACGTGCATCCCCTCTCCTTTCATGCGCATCGCGACGCCCTTGATGCCGATGTTGCTCGCCTCGGTCCCGTTCGATGTGAATATGATCTCCTCCTTGCGCTTCGCGTTGAGTAGAGCGCCCACCTTCGTCCGTGCATCCTCAAGGGCTTTCCTCGGTTCCCTGCCCGCGTTGTGAAGCGATGAAGGGTTGCCGAACTTGTCGGAGAAGAACGGCATCATCGCTGCGAGGACTCGCTCATCTACTGGCGATGCCGCCGAGTAGTCCATATAGACCCTTCTCTTGGCTCCGCTCGTCTGGAATGACATCTTCGTCTCCCCTTGTGCGGGATTAATGGTCGGCTCTTCCTAAAAGCTTAGCACCGCATCGGCGTCGAGAAGCAGGTAGTTGAGCGTCGCCGCCCCTACGACCTTCGCTGGGTCTTCGAACTCCTCTGGAGCACCGTTCAATCCGAGCATCTGGCAGCTCTGTCCGCAGATAAGCATCCTGACGCCTTCTTTGGCTGCCTGGTCCATGACCTGCTTGACGGTCGGGAAGCTCCCGAGCTTGATCTTCTCCGCATTCCCCTTCATGACCACGGTCACGCCTTTGCCGAGGAAATAGACCGTAGCATCAATGCCCATTGCCCTCGCGGTCGTCGCCAGTATGAACGGCGCGTATAGTCTCTCCGGGGCGTCCGTCCCGGATGTCTGAACATATAGTATCTTCTTTGCCATCGTTGTCACCTTTCTACTTCGTTCTCTTGATCAGGAATCTGAAACCGTCCTTAACCTTCTCTATCGAGATCAGTTCCTGACCTGCGTGTTTCGCCCAGCTCCTGATGTCAGATTCAGATGCTGGGTCGTCTGCAAGGACCTCCAATACTTGTCCTATGGGGATCAAGGAAATCTCTTCTCTCGTTCGGAGCACCGGCACGGGACAATAGAGGCCGATGCAATCCAAGGTCTTGGCGGGTTGGGGGAATGTGTCGCCTTTTTCGACCAAGTTAGAACGCTCCTGAAGTCGTTGTAGCAGACGACCCTTTCATCTTGAACGATGTTACAAATCCCTCATTCGTTGGATATACCTTGTGCCTTCGTCGTTAGGTCGGTTCAAACCCTGTAGAGCGTGGTCCTGCCGAGCCTGCCTCCAAAGCGCTTGGTCCCGAACCCGATGCTTCTTCGCGAGAACCTGTCTGGCACGTCATCTGACTGTGTGCTGACAAGGGTCTTCACAGCGGCGATCCCCGTGGGAGTCGCTCTCTCGCCTGGAGAGGATCCCTGCTCGTTCTTCAGCCCCCTCAAAAGGAAGGCCGACGCCGGCGCCGGGATCCTGATGGCTCCGTGGCTCACGACTACCACGCCCCTGCCTGTTGTGATCGTCGAGCAGACAAACTCCTCGTCGCCGTCCTTCGAGAGCAGGGCCGAGACGAGGCTTATGCCCGCTATGTTCATCATCGCTTGTGTCCGTCCCATCTCGTGCAGGTGGACATCCCTGACGGGGAGCCTGTGAGCTTCGGCTTCCGCCTCGAAGATGTTGGCTAGGATCTTCTTGCCGATCGCGGAGTCCGAGCCCAACTCTTTTTCGATCTCACCTAGGCGGTCGAAACAATCGTCATAGGACGCATCGCGTTGCGGCGCTTCGCGCTGCGTGTACGAAATTCCGAGCCCCTTCTCGCAATCCTCTTCTATTTCCATGATCTGGAACATGACACCACGCCTCTGGGAAGCGAGCCCGAGGAGGTCAGTCGTCCTCCTTCTCGCGGAGTCATCAAGAAGTCCGATCATCGCCCCTAGAAGCATGTCCCCCGAGAGGCCCTCTCGCGAATCTATGAATATCATCTCACACAAGAAGGATCGGCGCGGAGATAATGTTCTCGGTTCTCCGGATCAGCCGCTCTTCGGCTTCGACTTCAGCTTCCTCGTCTTGGCCTTCTTCGGCTGGCTTGCTGTCTTCTGCTGGGAGACATCCTGCCTTTTGTTGACCGGCTCTGATACGCCTGTGTCCATTCGTTCATCTGGAGCTGCCTCGGCTTTCGATTGTGGCTCCTCATACTCCGGTCTGGGTTCGGCGGCCGGCTCAGGCACCACCTCTGGAGCACGGACAGGTTCCGGCTCTGAGGAGGTTTCTGGTTCTTGCGCAACTTCTATCGGCTTCGGCTCTTGTCTCATGGCAGTGGCAATTCTGTCAAACATGGACGTCGTTTTCTGCTTCATCGGGCGCTCCATCTTCAGCTTCTCGTCCGACTCGACCGTGGCCTTGCTCTCCTTGTCTGCATGTGTCAGTATCTCGTCGAGAGCGCTTGACGCCTCCTCATGCTCGGAGGCCCTCTCCTCATCGGTCACACTTTCCGGAGCGAACATCGCTCCGCAGCTAGGGCATTTGTCCGCGTCGTCGCGGATCTCCGACCCGCAGACAGGACATTGATAGCTGACATCTTCCGCGAAGCTATGCCCACACTTCGGGCATTTCTCCTCAGAACCATCGAGCAACCAGGAACATTCAGGACAGCTGAGCCTCTTGCCCTCCTTCTTGACTGATGCAGACTCGAGTCTTATGATCTCCGTAAGAAGGGAGTCTATCGAATCGTCTCCTCCCCGCGCCTCGGCCCGCTCTCTGAACTCTGTGTAGTTGACATGGCAGACTGGACAGGATTCCGCACCTCGCTCGACCAGCTCTCCGCAGAACGGGCATTCGAACTTGGTGGCGTCAACGAAGCTGTTGCCACACCTAGAACAAACCTCATCGCTCGGGCTGATCCTGAACCCGCAGAATGGACATCCGAACATCTTGGCCGTTCCACTTGCCATTGGGACCATTCCCGCCTCGCTCGCTGTCTATAGCGAACAAAAACAACCCTTATATGCATTGCTCTCCCAAAAACTGTGGCGTCGTTCTCAACGGCAATTGGAAAATGCTATATCAAGCCATGGCCATCTATGCAGCCACAGCTCCAGGAAAGGGTTCGCCCTCCATGAGGGTGACCTTCCCTTTTGCCTGAATCGGTTTGGAGGGGATCGCACCACGCGCAGGCTCTCTTGTGTTTTCTGGCAATTAGCCGTGTCGCTCTTAGTGATGTTCTCGGCCGCTGCTGCCGGTTTTGTGCACGAGGATGCAACTCCGAGCGTGTCCACATGTTCGCTCCAGGCAGGGGGACCCGTTGCCGTGATCGGCTGGCTCCCGAACGAGGTTTCGAATGGCACATGGTGGAATCTCGATGCCAGTCAATCATACGATCCAGACGGCATCATAGCGAACTACACATGGAACATAACGATCAACAATGCGACCACCTACCTCTATGCCCAGGGTGAGAGTTTCAAGTTCAAGGCACTGGGCCTCTACAAGATCATGCTGACCGTCCAAAATACCAGCGGCAACAGCAGCACCGCCTTCACCGCTGTGTATTCCATCGTTGATCTTGACGGGGACGATCTCCCCGACTGGTGGGAGGTGAAGTACTTCGGCGCCATCCCAGAGCAGTCTGGAAGTGACGACTACGATAATGACGGCTACTCGAATCTGCAGGAGTATGCATCCCGCACCGATCCCACCGTCAAGAACGCACAACCTACCCTGATGGAGAACCTGAAGGACAATTGGATGTACCTCGCGGCCATCGCTGCAGTCGTGGTCGCGATAGTCCTCGCACTCTGGCCGATCATGAAGAAGAGGCGGAAGCAGGAAGAGAAGAAGACGGTCGAGGCCGCACTGGAGATCGAGAGGGCGCTCGAGGGCGAGAAGTAGTGCTTCTCAAAGCGTGAGTATCGCCACCGCCGCTCCGACTACCGCACAGTAGATACTGAATATCCAGAGCTTGCCGGATCGGACTGCCTTGAGGAGATACTCTATGGAGACGAGTCCGACCAGGAATGCCACTCCAAAGCCGACGATCGAAGACGCCAGGTCCGTGTCGAACTTGTTCAGGGTCAGGAAACCGTAGACAAAGGCACCCACGAGTGTGGGGACAGAGAGCAGAAACGCGAACACCGCCGCGGTCTCCCGTTCCAGTCCTCGGAGCATTCCACCGCCAATCGTCGAGCCGCTCCTAGATATCCCTGGGATGATCGCGACCGCCTGGAACAGGCCTATCACTATTGCATCCAGAAACTTCGCATCCTTCCTAGTGCCCTTGGCCCAGAACCGCTCGAACCAGAACAGCATGATCGCGTTCGCGATCAGGGCGATTCCAACGTATCGGATGTCGAACATTTGTTCGATGGCGTCCTTGAAAAGAACGCCTGCAATAGCCGCCGGTATCGTTCCGATCAGAAGAAGCACGCCCAGGAATCTGAGCTTCTCCTCTTGCGATCCTTCTGCTGGGTGGAGTTTGACGATCGAGGTGACGATTCTCGCCAGCTCCTTTCGGAAGAACACGACGACCGCACAGAGAGTGCCGAGATGGAGGATGAGATCGAAAACGAGGTTCATCCCAGCTGAGAGTCCGAGCGCCTCTTCAGCTATGACGAGATGGCCCGAGCTCGATACGGGAAGCCACTCCGTCAGACCCTGAACAATCCCCAATACAAGCGCCTCGAGTATGTCCATCGGTTTCCTGACATGTCTTTGGGGTATTCAAGGTTCTCTGCGCGGACCCAGTGCTGTGGCCAGATACGATTTCAAAACAGATAATGAAGGGGCAACATATTTATCGCATAGAAAAGCTAGTGAGCCGACAGAATGGGGTCGAGTTTGACGCAGACCCTGGTCTCGAAGTCGAGAAGGTACTTCATGCGGATAACCATCTTCATATCAATCCTCGTGACGATAGCGGTCATCGCGGCGGGCATTCCGAAGACAGATGCAGTCGATGCTGCCCCCGCTAAGAAGGCCGTCACAGCGTCGATGAACATCACCGACGGGGCGGCGAACGTTGTCATCGAGGTCACGGGACGGGACGCTTTTCAGAGGGTTCACGACCTAGCGTCTTCGCTGGGTATCGCTGTACCTTTTTCGAGCGAAGAGACAGGCATACTGACACTGAGTGCGGACGGCATCGATGAGAGTGTGCTTCGCGAGGTCGCTGCCATTCCTGGTGTGGTTAGCCTCTCGTCCGAGCACAAGGTTCGAGCCCTCTTCACGCCCAACGATCCTGAAACCTCTCTCCGCCAATGGAATCTCGACCCCATCAACGCGTACGAGGCCTGGGACATCTCCAGGGGGACGCATGATGTGGTGGTGGCCGTGCTGGATACAGGCATCGATTGGACGCATCCAGACCTGGCTGCCAACATGTGGAACGACTCCAGCGGATATCACGGATACAACTTCATCTCCAACAATCACGTGCCGATGGACGACAACATCAACAGCTACAGCGACGTCGGCGGATGGGATCCCAACACCTACACGTATCATGGCACCCACGTGGCCGGCGTGGTCGGAGCTGTCATAAACAACAACATCGGCGTCGCAGGCATCGCTCAGGTGCGATTGATGGCCGTGAAGGTCATGAACGACTCCGGCGAAGGCACTGACGCCACCGTCGCGAGCGGCATCAGGTGGGCGGTGGAC
>JALHSX010000007.1 GCA_022865445.1 Thermoplasmata archaeon
CCATATCGTTTCTCGGCCACAGTCCGCTCCATGAACGAGCTGTTGACCTTCGTCGCAGACAGAACCGTTTCGTTGGCCAGCAGTTCGATCTTCTCCAGTTCCTCGGGCGTGAGGTCCGCGTAGTGGGTGATGTCCAGTCTTGCAAGGTCGACGCCTTTGTGGGCGCCAGTCTGCCAGATGTGGTTGCCCAGGATCTTCCTAGCAGCTCCGTTGACGATATGGGTCGCAGTATGATGCCTCTGGAGCCTCTTCCTGCGCGTCTCGTCGACAGAGGAGGTTATCAGCTTCCCGACAACCGCTTGCATCTCGCCTTCGACCTTGTGAACGACGACGCTGCCGACCTTGTCGACATGCACGACCTTCATGTCCTTCATCGTTCCATGATCGCTTTCCTGGCCGCCGCTCTCCGCGTAGAAATAGGTCTTGTCCAGGACAACGAGGTCTCCCATGACCGCCAGGACCTTCGCCCTGAACTTGTACTTGGATGGGTCCTTGTAGAACAGCAGCTTGGTAGGCGGCAATCCTTCAGGCAACTGTACCTCAGGAGCGATATCTTCCTTCTCCACCTTGGAGTGCCTGGCCGCGACCCTCTTGTAGAAATCATCTGGTATCTTCACAGGGCTGGATGCGAATTCTGCGACGACCTCAGGGTTCAGTCCGTGCGAATCGTAGAGCTCGACCAGATCCTCGTCGCTGATGCGTTGTTTCTCGTTCTTCTCCGCCGCCTCGAGTCTCTGGACGATCCCTCTCCCCTTGACGAGCGTCTCCCTGTATTTCTCATGCTCCACATCGACCAGTTTGATGATCTCGTCCTTGTTCTCCCTCAGGTCCGGGAAATCGCGGGAGAAGTAGTCCACCTGGCGGGCGACGATCTCTGAGAGTTTGGTTTCAATGCCGAGCTGGGACATCTCTCTCAAAGCCCTGCGCACGAGCAGTCTAGCGAAGTAGCCCTGTCGCACATTCGATGGCACCACACCATCGCTGAGCATGAACATCAGCGCTCTCGTGTGGTCGCAAACGACATACATGCTCTCGAAAGGCTTGATCTGCCTGACGAAGTCCTCGGCACTCATGCCGAGCCGGGCGGCGGCGTCGGCCTTCAGCACGCGCACATCCGCTGCGGTCTCTATCTTCATCGATCCAGCAGCTTTCGAGTACTCGGCCAGGATTGCGTCATCGACCTTGGTCCCCGAGAGCCTCTTCAGCTCTTCCAAGACATCTCCGAAGACCGCTTCGTATGCAGACGGTGTGCCCTGAGAGATCCAAGTCAGCCGCTCGAGCCCGTACCCCGTGTCAACGACCTGGATGTCCATCGGTTTCCGGGCGCCATTCTCCAGAGCGTAGCTCATGAACACAAGTGTCGCGATCTCGACTCCGCCCAGCAGTACCTCCAGACAGGGGCCGGCGTTCCCTCCTCCCTCCCACCATGCCTCGGAGTAGTTGACTATCTTCGGATCCAATCCGTGCACTTTGGTGAGAAACTCATGACATAGCTCTGTTGTTCGATCCTTCCAGTAGATCTCCTTGCCCTTCTTGTTGAAAACGTGATGGGCCATCATCTCGAACATCGTGAAATGCGAGCCCGTCTTGCCTACATTGTCGATGTCGTTGAACCTGACACAGGTCTGTGAAATGCCCAGCGGGTTCGCGGGGGGCTCCACGACACCTTGGATGACCCAGGGCTGGAACCCGTAGATGCTGGCCTGGGTGAAGAAAACATCGTCCCTCCACCTCGCCGTGATGGGATATCTCGATATCCTCGTGTGGCCGTTCTTTTCGAGGAATGAGAGGAAGCTCTCCCTCATCTCGTGGACGGTCTGCTTCTCTTTCAGCAGCGGCTTCCCGATGAAAGTGTATTCGACGCATGGCGCCTCGCCGCAGGTGTCCGTTTCACCAAGGGTCCAGAAGAACTTGCCGCAGCTTTTGCACTGCTTCCGCTGGAATCCGTTATTCTTGAAGAACTCAAGCTCGTAATCCTTAGGCTCCATCCGTCCTCTCTCCGCTAGATGGGTCTTCGGAATATAACCGTTTTCGTCGGATTGGCAACTACCTGTTCAGGGGAAGGCAAATGCAGGGTCGGAAAGCCTCGACTTGATGTTGTCGACCGGCGTTCCGTCCTTGATGAACTTGGTGACCTTGAACGCCTCTTTCTTTGTGCCGAGAAGGACGGCACCAATCATCTTGCCATCCTTGATGACGAACTTCCTGTAGACGCTCTTGTCCGGATTGACGGTCCTTATCTCCTCGAAGCCAGGATCCGGAGGCTCGTGGGCGCTTCTCACCGTCCCTACCGATGTGAGGTCGAATCCCGATACCTTGAGCGTGTTTGACGGCACCGTCCCTTTGTATTCAGGCCCTGGCTGGCCAAGGATCTTCTTCGCCGCAACCCTTGCTTGGTCGAGTGCGGGAGGTATCATTGCCCATACCTGTCCTCCGAACTCGCAGACATCTCCCAGTGCGAATATGTCTGGGTCTGAAGTGCGCAGGGAGGAATCGACAACGATTCCCTTATTCACCTTGAGCCCGGCGTCCTTTGCCAGCCCGATGTTCGACCGAGTGCCCGCGGAGATGATGACAATGTCCCCTTCGATCACTCGGCCGTCCTTGAGCCTGACTCCTTCCACAGTTGAGCCGCCCAGGATCTCTTCAGTCTCGGCCTTGACCTCGATCCTAGCTCCAGTTCTCTCTATCCACCCTCTCAGGATGTCCGCCCCTTCGTGATCAAGTTGCCGCATGAGCAGATGCTCGGCATACTCCAGGATCGTGACTGTCAATTCTGGGAAAGCGGTGCAGACACCTCTTGCCGATTCGAGTCCAAGCAGTCCTCCGCCTATCACGATGACATGCTTTGCCTTGGAGGCTGCTTCACGGATACTCCTTGCGTCGTCGATGGTACGAAGGGTGAATACATTCCGCTTCGGAAGGCCCTTGAGCGGCGGCACGAACACGCTTGAGCCTGTTGCCAGCGCGAGTTTGTCGTACGAATGCCACGCGCCTCCAATCCGAATCCTCTTCGCCCCTGGGTCTATGATGTCTGCAACGGAGCTCAGGTGGAGTGAAAGCTTGTTCGTGGCATACCAGTCCGCTGGATAGAATGGCATGTCCTTCTCTTGCACTGTGCCCATCAGATGGTC
>JALHSX010000059.1 GCA_022865445.1 Thermoplasmata archaeon
AGCGGTGCCGTCGGCGTGGTCATGAGCAGGGAGCTCTCGGAGAAGCTGCTCGACATCACACTCGACGAGTCGATGCGGAAGGCCAAGGAGAAGATGAACTTCGACATCGTCAAGGATGAGATGGACGAGCTGCTCACGCTCAAGATCCTCACAGTCTCAGGACCTGTCACGGCGGATCAGTACGGTCTGTCGATGATAGTGAAGGAGGCGCAGCTGAGCGCGATAGACGTTAAGCAGGAGGCCGAGAAGCTCCTGGTCGAGCTGGAGGCGCCGGAATGAACGTGCGCGAGGTGGCCTGGAGAGTGTTCGCCGAGGAGTACCGCTCATCGGCGATGGAGCACTCCGGAGAGGGCGAGAAACCGGTCTCCTACATAGTCACGCCTCTCGGCGCGAAGATCAACCGCATGCTCGTTGTCGGCGTCGTCACGGACATTGAGGACGTTGGCGAGGAGGGCAAGCAGAGGTACAGGGCCAGAATCACGGATCCAACGGGCACCTTCTACGTCTCGGCGGGCGAGTACCAGCCAGGGGCTGCGATGTCACTCTCCAAGATGTCGCCTCCCGCGTTCGCGGCGGTCGTGGGCAAGAGCAGGGCCTACTCGCCCTAGGAAGGCGTGAAGTATCTCAGCATCAGGCCGGAGAGGATACGCGAGGTCGATGCCGAGACGAGGGACTACTGGGTGGTAGAGACCGCGAGGAGCACCATGTTCAGGATAGATGCGGTCGAGGCCGGGCTAAAGATGAGCCCGCCCACCGTCACAGAACTGATGAAGCTCGGATATCCGGAGAACCTCGCGGACGGGGTCGTGCGCGCCATCGAGTACTACAAGGACATCGACCTCGACAGGTTCAGGAACACAGTCAGGGATGCTCTGAGATCCATTCTCCCGGAGGCCGAAGGGTTGCCTCGCCAGAAAGCCGAGGAGCCTTCGGCTAAGAGGTTGAAGCCGTCACCCAAGAAGGAAGAGGCGGAGACGAAGGAAGACGAGCTGCACGAAGTGGGCGTCGGCGCAGACGAGGAGGACGTCGTGATGAAGATCATCGAGTCGCTGGAATCCGGCGCGAAAGGTGCCCACTGGGACAAGATCGTCGAGGCCGCGAAGACCAAGAAGATAGACAAGGTCCGGCTCGAGGAGATCGTTGCCAGCTTGCTCGACAAGGGCGAGATCTACGAGCCGGAGCTGGGCATGATGAAGAGGATCTGAACATCCTGACAAAGTAGGACTTAGAAGAAGACTCCCTCTGGCAATGCAGAAATGTGAAAAGGATAAAGTGTTTGGGTCACGGCCTGAAGCCGCATCCGTTGTGTGTCCCTGCTCAGCTGAAATCCTTCTTGGATACGGCTACCAAGATCAGACCAATCAGCGAGAGTATGCTTGCGAGCATGTATGGGCCAATCAGGAACAGACCGAGAACTCCGCCCAGTATGACCAGACCCCAGTGTTTGCGCATAACACCGAAGAACCCGCCGAGAAGGACTATCAGGGCCAGCACGATCACTATGATGCCGCAGACCGTCAGAATGTCCGACAGTATGTCTCCGACCCCAGCCACATCGACTCCCCAGTCTGCCAGAGTGTCGACATTGTTGGCCGCAACGAGGAAAATGGCGCCCATAGCGAGCCCCATGATGCCCGCAATCAGTATCAGAATCCCGCCCACGAGCGACAGTATGGTCTTCTCGTGCGGCGGTGCTGCAGCCGGGGCCCGGAAATCGTGCCCACAGTACTGGCATACGTTTGCATCCCACGCTATTGCCCTTCCGCAAGAAACACAGTTTCTTGTCTTACCTTGATTTGAGGCTTCCATCCTTCGCCCTCCTAAGTGAAAGCACCGGAGAGAAACAGCTCTTCCCAGCGCTTTACGACATCTAAGATAGGCGGGGTAGAATATATTTCTTGGCATTCATGGGCGAGAAAAGGGCCATAATCGGAACGATTATGGAGGTTTGGACCGAGAAATGGGCTCAGATGTTGGGGAAGAACGCCTCATGGACGGCTGCCAGAATCATCAAAACAACGACGGCTAGTAGGGCGGCCCCCGCAGCCTTGCGCCATGCCGAGAATGGCTTGTTTTCCATCAGGAGGGAGAGAATGACTGAAAACAGGACAGTAAAGAAGACGAACACTCCGATGACGCCAATCACGGAGACGAGGTAGAAGATGGGGGCAAAATGCGCGGCGGATAAGATCAGGGCGGCGCCCAGACCGTAGAGTCCCACGAACCAAACCCAGTCAATACGGTTCAGCAGCATTACCCTCGGATTCCTTGCGGGGAAAAGGATTGTGCTCAGTAGCGGATAGATCACGAATGGGAAAGGAACGCCAAGGGACAGACCGCTAAGCGTCCTGCGCAGATTGTCCGAAGCGCTGATCCCCGAATAGGACAGGCCTGCATCGATCAAGAAGAATGACATGATAGCGCCAAGCACGATCATCTGCTTCACGCCGGGCAGACCGGAGGCGAATCGCCTCGATCCCGTTAGAAAGAACAACGTCGACAAGACGAAGCCGAAGTGTATCCCGATGCATCGCGCACACAGTGGCATCTGGAATCCTTCAAAGATGTATGATCTCTCAGGCAGCTGGTGGCAGACGGTTGAGCCCAGAAACATGAGGACGGATTCGAAGGTGACCATCGACCCTTGCATACACTCTATCGGCATTAACGATTACCTTTTCGAATCAAGCGCTCACACGAAAAACCGACTTGACGAAAAGGAAGAATAGGAAGTGGTTTAAGGTTCCTTGGGACAATCAGAATGCCATGAGCGACGCGCCAGCAATCGCGATCGCGCACATGACCCAAACGAGCACACCGACTATTGCGAGTATGATGCACATCTTGCCCACGTGCTTGCTCTCAGGGTCCGACTTGGTGTAGTATATCACCCCTATGATTATCCCCACTATGAAGATCAGGAACGACAGGATGTAGAACAGAATCTTCATCCCCTCGCTGATCTGAGGCTGTGCCATCTGTGGGGCCATCTGCAC
>JALHSX010000060.1 GCA_022865445.1 Thermoplasmata archaeon
AATGATCGACGTCAACGGCCTCCTGTCCCGCGGCGCTCGAAGCCGCGTCAAGGTTGGCTTAGGCGGGTCGTCTGAAGTGCTGGCCGACACGAAGAGACTTATCTCCTCGTCAGGGGGTCGGATCCCGCTTGTGGGTTTTGAAGAGCCTAGAGACTTGGTCGTCTCCTTGAAACGAGGCGAGATCGGCGTCGCTGTTCGGGGAACGTTGAGTTCATCCAAAGTGATGCAATGCCTGAAGGACGAATTCAGACTGAAAGAAGTCATGAGGGCTGCGGTCCTGGAGGATTCGCGCGGGAAGCCCTTCATCCTTGCCCCAGTCGGGATCGATGAGGGCATTGACTATCCCTCAAGGATCAGGCTCGCCTCTGCAACGATAGAGTACTTCTCAAGGCTGGGTTGGGACCTGAAGACAGGGATCCTATCGAAAGGACGACTGGAGGATGGGAGTCGAGGGCCTCAGATCAGAAGGAGCCTCGAAGAAGGCGAGATGCTGGCCAAAGCCCTGAGGGAACAGGGAACGAACGCGAGGCACTATGCAATCCTGGTCGAAGATGCAGTCAAGGAGTGCGATCTTGTCATTGCTCCTGATGGTGTATCTGGGAACCTGATCTTCCGATCACTCCATTTCGTGGGCGCCACGAGAGCCTATGGAGCCCCCGTGGTGAACCTCGACAAGGTTTTTGTTGATACGTCCAGGGGTAAGGCCGATTTCTCGGATTCCGTGCTCTTCGCCGCCGGTCTGGCCGAGTCGAGGTCAAAACCTATGAAGCAGGCCTGAAACTATTTTTAGTGCCCTTGAACTATCCCTTCAGCAATGCGACTGGAAATCAATGGTTGGGCCTCGAAGATAGTCTTCTCAGCCACACACATAATCCCAATGCACTCGAAGTGCGGAAGACTTCACGGCCATGACTATGCGATCAACACGAAGATAGAGGGGGAGATGGCCCCGAACGGGGTCATCATGGATTTCATCAGCGTGAAGGAGTTTCTCAGGGGCGTGGCGGCGGAGCTGGATCACCGGGTGCTCATCCCGGCCAAGGACCCAGGCGTCACGATCGGCAAGGACTATGTCGAATACATAGTGGGCGACAAGAAGCTAACGCTACCGAGGTGCGACTGCATAATGCTCGAGATTGAAGTCGCCTCCGCGGAGACCCTTGCGAATTTCGTGCTGAAGCGGATGCTGGATAAGGTGAAGTTCCCAGAGAATGTCACACGCATCGAGATCGGGGTGGACGAGGGCAGAGGTCAAGGCGCTTGGACCGGCCACGACTTCTGAGCGGTTGGTGTCTAGATGGCAGAGGCGATCGTTCTTCTTTCAGGTGGTCTCGATTCGTCGACTGTGCTCGCGCTCGCGAAGGAGCGAGGATTCGATGTCGTTGCGCTAACATTCGACTATGGGCAGAAGCACAAGCGAGAGCTCAACAGCTCGAGAAAGATGGCTCGCCACTTCAAGGCGAAGGAACACATAATCGTCCCGCTGAGTCTCGGCGAGTTGCTCAGAAGTTCACTTACAAGAGGATCGATGTCCATCCCTGAGAATCGGACCGAGGAAGAGATCTCGTCCGGAGTGCCTAGCACATACGTGCCGTCCAGGAACATCATCTTCCTGAGCATAGCAGCATCCATCGCTGAGAGCAGAGGCGCCGAGGCGATATTCATAGCGACCAACTCCGTGGACTTCAGCGGTTATCCAGACTGCACTGCGGAATTCTTGTCAGCGTTTCAGATGACGCTCGATATCGGGACCAAGGCGGGCAGAGAGGGTCGGGGCATTAGGGTCGAGGCTCCGATACTGACGAAATCCAAGGCCGATATCGTCAGAGAGGCCATTCGGCTGAAGGTTCCGATGGAGGACACTTGGAGCTGCTACAAAGGCGGCGTCAAAGCTTGTGGCAAATGTGATTCCTGTCTTCTAAGGCTGAGAGGGTTCTCGGAGGCCGGAATCCGTGATCCATTGGAATATGAGGGGAGAAAATGAAGGTCTACTCAATCTTCAAGTCGATTCAAGGAGAAGGACTCACCATAGGGGCGCCGACTGCGTTCATTCGCACTTCTGGCTGCCCCTTGAGATGTACCTATTGCGACACGCCCCAGGCATTCGACAAGGGCGAACAGATGACGATCGAGATCATCATGGCCAAGGTGGCCAAACTCAAGTGCACTCATGTGTGTCTCACCGGGGGGGAGCCGCTCGCGCAGAAGGACTCTCCTAGACTTCTCAAGAAACTCTTGGACGACGGGTACCAGGTCGTCCTCGAGACAAACGGCGCAATGCCGCTGGACGATATGCCGTGCGTCGAGAATCTCACAATCAGCATGGACATCAAGTGTCCATCGTCGGGGGAATCGGAGAAGATGCTTTTCCAGAACATCGAGTTGCTCGGACCCACCGATCAGCTGAAATTCATAATCGTCGATGACGCGGACTACTCATATGCCAAGGAGGTCATCGAGAAATACTCCCCGAAATGCGAGATTATCCTCACTCCAGTCGGGGGAAAGAACCTGAAGTCGCTTGCTGAGAAAGTGCTCAAAGACGGGCTTGACGTCCGCGTGCTTCCTCAACTTCACAAGTTCATATGGGGCGACGAGGACAACCGATAGACCCTAGCATCATCCTCTGAAGGTTGGGCGCTTCGACAAGTATCTCGGAAGGGGGAGTCTCGCCCTCGGATAGCCTTTCGAGAGCCTGGCAACCTCTGCTTTCAGCTGCTCGAGGGTCATCATCTTCTGGTCACCGCTTCTGATCCTGACGGGGAACTGTCCAGAGGCTTTTTCCTTCTCCCCTACGACGATGATCATGTTGATCCAGTCCATCTCAGCGTTGCGGATCTTCTTGCCAACCTTGTCGTCCATATCGTCGATGTCGACTCGCGCGTCAATCTGATCAGCAAGCTTATCGCAATCCCCAACGAACCCCTCGTTGACGGGGATCAGCCGGATCTGAGTAGGTGCTATCCAGAATGGCAGCTCTGGCTTCTCGTGCTTCAGGGCCTCCTCGAGCAGTACGTAGATCCATCTCTCGATCGAACCTATCGATGAATGGCAGATGATGCACCCTTTCTTCTTGCCGTCTGAGTCAGCATAGACGATGCCGTACCTCTCGGCATCTTCGACATCCAGCTGGACAGTGCTCAGCTGAACCGCTCCACCCACTGAATCGATCCCCTGGAATTCGTGCTTGACCGCCCAGTAGTGCTTCATCTTGGAGAGGACCTCGATGAGGGCGGGCTTCTTGGAGTATTTGAGCAGTTCAATGAGATTGCTCTTGTACTTGTCGTAGAATTCCTGGACTATCCTGAACGCGACAGCGTACTCCACCCCCGTAGCGTCGGCGAGGTCGGAGTAGTTCTTGTAGAGTAGCATGTACTCCTTCCAGCCATCATCGATGTCCTTCGTGAAGCAGTGCACATCAGGCATGTGGAACGCTCTAAGCCGCTTGAGCCCGGTGAGCTCTCCTCGTTGTTCTAGTCTGAAGCTCTTCGAGAACTCGTACACCCTCAAGGGTAGGTTCCTGTAGCTCAGGGTCGCACCCTTCATCATCCTGAAAAGGCCGAAATCCCCCGCGAATCTGAGGACGAACTCCCTGTTCTCATCGGTCTTCAGAGTGTAGTGTCTTTCGTGGAACGACATCCCCTGGCTCCTGATGTCGGGGAACGACCAGTCATATAGGACTGGGGTGTCAATCTGGATGGCGCCTATGCGGTCCAGTGCAATCTCTTGCGCCCATGCCTCGAGGAGGCTGAACACAAGGTGGCCCTTCGGAAACATCCTTAAATGGCCTCTGTCGCTAGCCTCCTCATAGTCGACCAGCTCCAGTTTCTGCATGGCCCTGATGGAAGGTGGCTCCTTGCCCTTTGTCCTGCCTATCTCCTCGGCGAGGATGAATGTCTTCAATGAGGGGTGCTTATCCAGGATCTTGAGAGAGTCGATGTTCTCCAGATCAACAGGGAATTCCTCCCCTTCGGGAGTGAGGATATAGAATGTCTTGGCAATCTTCTCCACGACCTCCTCTCGTGTGACCTTCTTCTCGGCCGTGAACTCGCGGGACAATTCGGAAAGTGGATGACCTTTGCACCGGATCTCGAAGCCCTTGTACCATCCAAACGGGGATCTATGCACCTCGATCCCTCTGGCCTTAAGGGCTGCCTCGGTGGCCTTCAGAACATCCACTGCAAGCTTCGGGGAGGCAAGGTTCGAGCTGAGGTGGGCGTAAGGATACAGCACCAGCCTCTCCGCCTTGACCTTTGCTAACACGTCCGCGAAATCTGCGGAAGCGACCTCTGCAATCGCGGCCACATCTTCGTCGGATGCCTCGATGGTTGAAAATGCCACCAGAGCCTCCTTGAACGAATGCTTCTTCGGGTGTTCACTCGGGATCGGTTCCGCCATCTTCGTTGGTTCTTTGACCTCGTATTCGAACTTGTCAGCATGTATGAGGAGTACCCTCATTGTCAATCGTCGTCGAAATACATACCAGAGTATTAAAAGGATACATCCTGGTCTGTCCGTGAAATGCTTTGGTGCAGGAGCGAAATATACTTCACTACTGTCGCATCATACGGGTGCGAAAGCTAATTCGTGGCTTTCGAAGCAGGAGGGACCCTGTTGAACCCGAGAAAGAGGGAATTGGCCGCTAAGGATGCTCAGCCTGATTCGCCTCTGGCTTCCGCGAATCCTCCGGTTCAAGGCGTTGATGCTTGCGCGGTCAAACCGCCCCGAGCGGTCTGCGTGGCTATCCCCCATGTGGGCAAGCCTGTTCGAATCCTTGGCAACTCACCAACTGAGTTCATATCGACGCTTCAGAACTCGACACTCGCGTGGATTAACTTCACTGTGTGTGACATAGCCAAGGATGGCGCCGAGATCGCTACTCTTCTGGGTTTCAGCGCTTCTCTGGTTCCAGAGGTCATCAAGGGCTACTATGCCAGCTTCGTTGACGGGGAAACCGAATTGGGAATCATGGTCCCGGCTGTTATGATCTCCAAGCTGGACCTCCGTTCGTATCCTATGGTTATTCTTGTTAGGAAAGACCTGATCGTCACGATCCACAGCGAGGAGGTCGTGAGGCTGGTACAGTTTTCGAGGTACGCAGATGTCTATATGCGCAAGCTGCCCGAATCGATGCCCCTCGGAGACAGACTCACCTCGATGCTTGTTCGCATACTGGATGAGAACAACTCGCGCAATTTCGAGTATCTCAGGGAAATCGAAGAGGAAGGAGACGAGATGAGCGAGTTGCTTCTCGATCCGAAGACGCCCCGGATGGAGGTTGGCAAACAGATCTATAACTTGAAGCACACTCTCATCACCTATCTCAATACCCTCTGGAGGACTCTCGACGTTCTGCACAACCTCCGATACGGCGACGCGCAGTTGGTTTCGGACAATCCGAAGATGCTCGCCCAGATAGGCCTGCTGGTGGAAGATGTCAACAGGCAAATCTCCCTCAGCGAACACATGTCGGAGGTTCTCGCCTCAGGTCTTGAGGTCCTGCAAGCAATCTACAACAACCAGCTGCAGATTCTGAACAACCGGATGGCGTTGACGATAACTTGGTTGACCGTCCTGGGCACCGCAGTACTCGTTCCGAACACACTCGCGACGATATTCGGGTACGTTTTCAATCTCGATTGGCGCTTGCAGCTTTGGACTTTGACAGTGATGTTCGTAGCGACGGGACTGGCCACATATCTGGCATATTGGTGGGTGACGCGGAAGGTCCAGCTGCCTTCTGCACCTGATTGATCGTCCTGACCGTTGACAACATCCAGAAAGCACAGAGCGTTCTGAAGTAGGCGCGATTCTACATCGCCTTCTCCATCCGGCATTTCTGGCTTCAGTCTAGATTTTTCCCTCTCCTAACCAGAATCTCCTCCAGAAGATTCCTCGCATCCCGAACCTTTGCCAGTTCCTCGTGAGTCAAGTCGAGTCGCAGGAGATGAGACCACACTTTGGAGAGGAAGTGATAGGATTCCCTGATCAGCTCAAGGTCTTCGTCAGTTTCGCGGACTGGCTCGACCTTTTCCTCTGCGTTCGGACGATAGAAAACGTTCCGCCCAACCTTCGTCCTTGTGACAATTCCCTTCTTTTCGAGCTTCTGAAGTGCCTGGGTCGCCCCGGATTGGGTGATTCCCAGCTCAGCTGCAAGGATGGTCGGCGAATGGATTCCCTTATTCAGAATCTCCAGAATCTCCGTTTCGCGCGGGGTGAGCATTGTTGCACATCCATAAGTTACATATTAGCGATTACTTATGTTTTCTTATTGTTGCTTATGTGTTTGCTTATGATGGGCCAATGTCATAGATGTTGAAGAACTTTCTTGTTTGATGCTGGCATCCCGACTACTCGGCCTGATTCTGCGCTAGTTGAACCGCTAATGGAAGGAGGAGGTGTGACCGGAACTATGCTATTCCTGTTTCTTCTCGGGTTCTTCAGACTTGGAAGGCGCTCCTCGTTCCTTCTCCATTGCCGCGAGTAGTTCCTCGGTCTCAAGTTTTCTCTTTCTTGTGATGGAGCCAGGTATGAGGGTATTCATGAATTTCTCGAAGTACCTCTTCTCCGTGAGGATCTCTTCCCTGCCTAGTTCCAGGCCAG
>JALHSX010000061.1 GCA_022865445.1 Thermoplasmata archaeon
GGACGGCCTGGACGAGATAGCTTCCGGGATATCCGACGCCGTCTCAAAGGCAGGTTTCGCCGCCTACTATGACGATTCGGGCTCGATTGGGCGGCGCTACGCGCGCATGGACGAGGTCGGAACGCCTTGCTGCGTCACCGTCGACTACGAATCGAAGACAGACGGGACGGTCACGATGAGAGAAAGGGATTCTACGAAACAGATCAGGATCAAGCAGGAGCTGGTTCCGAAAGCAATCGAGGCACTGATCTCCGGCGCCGGTCTCGAATCCCTGTCCAAACTGAAGTGAGGAGAGACGGATCAGACATGCCCTCATCATCTTCCAAGGGTTCTTCGAGGGCTTTCAGCTTCCCGAAGGCTGTCGACCTCTCAGGGGAGTTCAGGAAGTACATCGGCAAACAGGTCAGCTATGCCACGCACGGTATCCACCGATATCCCGCGAAATTCATCCCGCAGGTACCCAGATTCTGCATCGAGTCGCATTCCGATGTTGGTGATGATGTGCTTGATCCGTTCATGGGCTCAGGCACGACGTTGCTGGAATCCTTCATCCTTGGCAGGAACAGCTACGGAATCGACATCCATCCCCTGGCTCGTCTCATAGCGAAAGTCAAGACAACTCCTCTCGATCCAGATATGCTGTCCGCGATGGCAGGCGAGCTCCTCGCGAACATCCGCGGCGAAAGAGACGACAACGACTCCCGGATCCCAGAGATCCCGAACCGTGAGCACTGGTTCAGACCAACAGTCCTTTCCGAGCTGGCAACGATCAAGAAGAACGTTTGGGTGTTGAGGAAGAGCGATTACAAGGATTTCTTCAAGATATGCTTCTCATCCATAATCCGGAAGGTCTCGAACTCGGACGACGATTCCCTGATCCCCGAGGTGACGTCGTTCCAGAGGAAACTCGACGAGCAGGGGAAGACCTCCTACGATGCGTTGTCCAGGTTTGAGAACGCCGTCAAGAAGAAGATTATCGATGCTGCCGATCTTTGGAAGCTCTCGCAGGAGGTCTCGGAGAAGTACAACGGTCTTCCCAAGGTGAACATCATCGGAAACGATGCGCGGGACATAGCGCTCGAGGACGGCTCGATGGATCTTGCCGTGACATCGCCCCCATACGCAAGCGCAGTCCACTATGTCAGCGTTCACAAGCTCGAGATGTACTGGCTCGACTTGATAGCGAGCACGAAAGAACTCGATAGCAGGGTGGTGGGCACCGCAAGGGCGTATATGGCAGAGTACAAATCATGGGAGCCGAACCCGAGCATACCGGAACTCAAGCGCGTTATTGACGACCTCGTCGTCAGAGACAAGAAGAGCGCGTACATAGTCTACAAGTACTTCGAGGATATGAGGAAGAACTTCTGTGAAGTGCACAGAGTGCTGAGCCGGAAAGGCAAATACTGCGTGGTAGTCGGCGAGAATACCTTCCGCAAAGTAAGGATACCCACCTACCGCCTCCTGTCCAGCATCGCCAAACGGTCAGGGTTCGAAATGATAGGTGCAAATGTGTTCGATGTTATCAACAGGCATCTGGACATACCAAGATGGAATGACAGCAGGATCGAGAGAGACTACATCCTTGTTTTTAAGAAGAAGCGCAAGGCTATCGAGGAGTCTCTGTAGCTCGCTGGATGTCTCATTCCTGGGCCTCCCGCCATTCCATGGAGGCTCCGACCACGTAGAGACCATTCTCAGACGATCAGAGATTCCGAAGCCAGTTTTGCGGGTTCACCGCTCAGGCCACAATGTCCATGTTTGAGCGCCCAGGTCTACCGTCGGCAACCCCGGGAAGAAGAATAGTTCATATAGCACGCCAACATTCAAGCATCCAGGAGGGAGGCATAGTGCCCGTCGAACAGCATTCTTCGTATGATAGAGGATTTGACCTAGGACATGCAGACGTTCCGCCTACAAGATCTCCGGTTCTCGGTAGGACGATCGAACCTAGGGCTCCAACTGGTGCCCCGTGGAAGAAGGTATTGGCGATGGCCATGGTAGCAATCATGGTGGGCGCCGCTTTTGTGATGTTGATGCCAGCTATGAATCAATCTGCAACTCCTCCAGTCAAGAAGGAACCAGCCTACGCGCAGGCGCCTCCGGGCGCTCGCGAAGTGACCTACTCCATCTCCCATATGGGCGAAGCTTACATGAAGGACAGCAGCGACAAGGATGGCGCCAGAGGGGTGTGCAACTCCACGCCAGGCCTAAACACTTGGTGGGAGAAGAGAAAGGCTCTATACAGCGACACGATTGTTCACAACGCATTCCCGTACGTTATCGCTTACCAGGGTGAGTCTGGCGCCAACGGCTACGGAGGGACCGGGAAGGACCCTGTCTACCACTTGCCGTATGGTACCTACAGCTTCTACAGATTCGCGTTCGATGCAAAGAACCTGTCACAGAGCAATCTTGCGACTGGTCCGGACAAGGACCCACTGTTCCTGCCTATATTGGGCAAGCTGAGCGATGATGGTGGAAATGTCCAGATCAACTGGCACCTCACATACTTCACTGATGCGGACGTTGCAGCGATGCTTGCAGGGACAAGCTATGTCAACTCTTACTACGGTGTGTCTCCGAGTGTCTTCAACTTTGGCGGCCTCTTCGTGAACGAAGGCTGGTATCTCGAGCACTCTGGAAAGATGGTTTTCGACAGGAACGCGGCGAAGAAGTTCTTGAACCTTGGTTTGGCCACAGATCTGAGAACTCAGTTCTTGACGAACAACACCGCATTGAATCTTTCCTGGGGCAACCACTATCTTAGCGATGGTGGTCCCGATGCGCTGTACGACATAAAAGCCTGTTACGACTCTTCGATCAATACCGGGCCTGTCAACCAGGTGAACTACTACTTGAAGCTGGAGCCCGAGAACTCGACTCAAGATGTGCTGACAGTAAGGATGTGGGGCTATTCATGGGGGTTCGAGTATCTCCTGATGAGATACCTTGACGTCCAGGGATTGATCACCACCTTCCAGCCTTCTATCGAAGAATGGTTCTTCAATGCGACGATCGGCTCGAACCTTGCGGATATCCAGAGCAGGTCAACGGCGGTATATCATATGCAGACCTGGAAGGACGGCAATGCTTGGATCCCTTCTTGGCTGATCGAGCCGCAACATGCTGACTACAATGACTATGTTGGTGCGTCGTACCCTGATCCTCCGTACTGGTTCTCGAGGTTTGCGTACTACTCGGCCTACTCGGGCTATGTCCCGCTTCGCCAGCAGTGGATGCCGGGAACGAACGCTCCAAACAACCCAGGTACGAGCGACGCATACTGGGCGACTCCGACTGCCTGGGATCTCGCGCTATACGAGAAACTCACAGTGAAGCTCAGCGATGTGCCATTCCTTGGCTATGATGTTTACAATGGCACGGTGAGTGACATCTTCCCGAAGAACGGGGGAGGCAACGATTTGAAGGCGGCGGAACTCAACACGCACAAGGTCTGGGGCGAGTTGGTGCTTGGTCACGGGTATCCATCCGAGCTGTACAGCACGACCTACTATGACCCGCTGACGAAGACTATAACCATCAATGGGCCCAAGGTGTGGGTGCAGAACAGGAATACTCCCGACTTCCCTGACCTCAACCTGACGGGCACCCCGCAGTTGATGCTCGATGTCTCGAAGGTCAGCCAGTATAACCTGACGATGCTCGAGCCTGGTCCGTACACCAATGGCCTGACTTACCATCTGGTCGTCACAGCGAAGAACATCACAGGAGCCACCGTGACAGACTGGACTGGCACCGTCAACCTAGCCCCATCGGCCGGCATCACTCTGGGTGCAACGCTGCACAAGTACATCGTGGGTGACAGCGGTGTCTGGACCGTGACCATCGTGTTCACTACCGCTGGCAGCAAGACTATCACGTCGACGGACAGCATCTTGCCATTGGACCTCGTCTACGTGCTGACGTTCGACACACTCATACCCGAGTTCCCATCGATCCTGATACCAGTGATGATGGGAGCCGCGATGATCGTCGTGTTCATCAGGCGCATGGACAAGAAGCGGGAGAACTAGATCGTCGGAGACTGGAACGGC
This sequence comes from Thermoplasmata archaeon, assembly GCA_022865445.1. GTDB lineage: Archaea > Thermoplasmatota > Thermoplasmata > UBA10834 > UBA10834 > COMBO-56-21. Next base: position 4,059 of record JALHSX010000061.1, read on the forward strand.
CAAACCTCTTTCACAAACCCCCTTTTCAACTTTTCATTTCCTGACGCCCTGAGTGGCGCTTCGAAATGGCTTTCTACCTCCTCGCTCCATTATCCCCCAGTGAGGGATGGGATCATGGCAAGCAAGTTGCCCTTGGAGTTCAGGCTTTCGCGGCTGACCGTAGAGAGTCTCAGGAACCTGTGCGACGCGCAGGATGTCCCTGGGGGTTCTGGCCTGCTGAAAGAGCATTTGGTGAAGTTCGTCCTGAAGAACATCGACCGCAGGATACTCGAGGATTTCTGCAGAGCACAGGAAGAGACATACTTCGTCGAGAACATGGCGAAGGCGATCAAGTGGGCTACGAGCAGGAAGATTGTCGAGGTTGACCCAGAAAGCGACTACACTCTCGTGAACGCCGTATTCACGCTCAGGCGTTCCGACGGCTGGGAGGTCTACGACATCAGGTTCGTGAACCAGACAACTGACGACATCGCCACCTCATGCGAGTGCGTGGATTTCAGGGAGAAGGCGTACTTCTGTCCTCACCAGATGGCTGTTCTCGTCCGAAGCCTCGCCGAAGGCCTGTTCACCCTTGATCAGTGGTCAGGTCCGATGACATCGGAGGCGGAGGACCTCATCCTCGCCAATGTCTTAGGAAGGCGAAAACGGACGAAGTAAGCGAACATGGCCAAACCACCCCAGCCAGCATCGTGAGTGAACAAGTTTTATCTATGCTTACTCGTTTGTCCCGAAAGTAATGGTCCAATACGATTGGCGCGAGAGCGAGCCCAAGTGGCAGGCCAAGTGGAAGGATTGGGAGCTCTATCGCTTCGACCCGAAGTCCAGGAAGGAAGTCTACAGCATAGACAACCCGCCTAGATACGCCTCTGGGGCGTTGCACCTGGGTCATGCTTACGGCTACACTGTGATAGATTTCGCCGCCCGTTACAAGCGGCTCAGGGGGTACAACGTATTCTTCCC
>JALHSX010000062.1 GCA_022865445.1 Thermoplasmata archaeon
CGCTGTCGGATGGCACCGGGGTCAGCGGGCAGGACGGGTCTGCGACCATCAGCGGGAGCCACTCACACGGGCTCTCCGAACTCGTCACGATCTCAGGTAGCGCGATAAGTCTCTCCGGTATTGTGGTCGCTACGCTGGGTCCACTCGCTTCAGCTACCAGCGACCGGAAACAACCCTGATGCCCTTCTGAATTTTCGGTCACGAACCGAGAAACCTTTTATTGGCCGCAGGTATACAGTCTCTCAACTGGCTGTGAACGATGTCTTTGGATTTCTCTTCGATCGAGGCGAAATGGCGAAATGCCTGGTACGACGCGAAGGTGAACGAGTCCGTTCCTCAGCCGGGCAAGAAGAAGTTCTTCATGATATTCGCCTACCCTGGAGTGACCGGCTATCTCCATGTCGGGCATATGCGCGGATATACGTTCTCCGATGCCGTCGTTCGCTACAAGATGATGACTGGCCACGCCGTGCTCTTTCCTGTGGGGACCCACGCGACCGGGAATGGTGCCATCAGCTTCGCCAAGAAGGTCGAAAGGGGGGACGCATCTGTCGTCGATATGCTCAAAGCGAACGGTTGCACGGATGAGACGATACATACGCTGTCGGACCCGATGGAGGTCGTGAGGTTCTTCAACAGCGTCTACATCAACGACTACTGGAAACGCTTCGGGTTCATGTCAGATTGGCGGAGATTCACGTGCACCATCTACCCCGACTACTCCCGATTCATAGAGTGGCAGATGCGGAAGCTGATGGACGTCGGACTCCTGATCCAGAAGCCATACTATGCAGCTGCATGCATCGAGCACGGACCCGTGGCAGTCGACGCGTCAGAAACCGATATCTCCAAGGGCGGGAACGCCGAGGTCCTGGAGTACACGCTTCTCAAGTTCGACTTCGAGGACGGCCGCAAGCTTGTCGCCGCGACACTCCGTCCGGAGACTGTGTTCGGCCTGACGAACTTCTGGGTGAACCCTGACGTGGAGTACGTCGATGTCAGAGTTGGCGATGAGACATGGGTCACGAGCCGGCCAGCGGCTGAGAAACTGAGGCTCCAGAAGGACAGAGTGGAGATCAAGGGCTCTGCGAACGGGTCTTCGTTGATGGGAAAGCGATGCAAGGCCCCGTACACCGGCAAGATGATCCCGATATTCCCATCCACACTCTGCGACCGCAACGTCGGCTCGGGTCTTGTGATGAGCGTTCCGTCTGATGCCCCAGTCGACTGGATCGGTCTTGTCGAGTTGAAGAAGGACCGAGTGCTCAGGAAGAAACACGGCATCACCGACGAGATGATCGAGGCGGCAACCCCCATACCAATCATAAACACACCCGGCTGGGGTCCGCTGCCTGCGGTCGAGATCACCCAGAAGATGGGCATCGAATCGCTTGCAGACCCGAAGCTTGATGACGCGACGAAGGAGGTCTACAAGAGCGGGTTCCATAAGGGAGTCATGAACGATGCATGTGGCAGGTTCTCTGGCGAACCGGTCGAGCGCGCTAAGGATTCGATGAGGGAGGAGATGCTCGCTGCGGGTCAGGCGGACCTGTTCCACGACCTATCCGAGGAGGTCCTGTGCAGGTGCGGCAACAAGGTCCTGATCAAGAAGATCCCTGACCAATGGTTCATCGACTATGCGAATCCCGCGCTCACGGAGAGATCGAAAGAACACGCGCTGACGATGGACATCCTTCCGAGAGAGTACCACGATAACATCCAGAACGTCCTCGAATGGTACCGCGAGAGGGCTTGTGTGCGGATGGGCAACTGGCTCGGCACGAGATTCCCGTTCGACAAGAAATGGATCGTCGAAGCGATCGCCGACAGTACGCTCTACCCTGTATACTATGTAATATCCAAGTACGCGAACGAGGGAGCGATCGATGCCGAGCGGATGGACGAGGAGTTCTTCGACTTCGTGCTTCTAGGCAAGGGCGAAATATCCTCCGTCGTCCGCAGCACCGGGTTCGCGAAGGAAGTCATCGAGTCCATCAGATCGGAGTTCGAGTACTGGTACCCTCTAGACATCAACCTGGGCGGCAAGGAGCACATGACCGTGCACTTCCCAGTGTTCCTGATGAACCATGTGGCGGTGCTCCGGCCTCAGCATTGGCCACGAGGAATCCTTGTCAACTGGTACATCACGTCCACGGGGGCCAAGATCTCGAAGTCGAAGGGTGGCGCGCAGCCGATCCCAGACGCCGCAGAGATGTTCGGCGTCGATGCCATGAGGCTGTTCTACGCGCACATCGCCTCACTCTATGTGGATGTGGTTTGGGATGACGAGAAGGTCGAGAGCTACCGTGACCGCCTGGAGCGCCTTTGGTCCTTGGTTCAGGAGTTGTCGTCCATTGGGACAAATGCCCCCTCTGAGGTCGACACCTGGCTCGAGACAAAGATGCAGACCAGACTCGCGAGACTCCACGAGCACATGGCAGAATACGATCTCAGATCATACTCCAACGACGTCTATTTCGAGATCCCTCAGGACATCAGGTGGTATCTCAGGCGTGGCGGGAAGAACAAGATCACCATCATGAACGCGCTGGAGGTCTGGATACCGCTCATGGCGCCAGTGACCCCCCATATCGCAGAGGAGATGTGGGAATCGGTCGGCAGGAAGAGATTCGTTTCGACCACGCAGCTCCGAGCGGGAGCTGTCACCGAGTCGTCCTTGGCTGAG
>JALHSX010000063.1 GCA_022865445.1 Thermoplasmata archaeon
CGCCGAAGACCTTATTCTGAGGAGGCTCAATGGAGGAAGAGACTTAGGTTTGTTCCGTGGGGACGAGGCACTCGTCATTATTCGACCTGAAGGGGCAATTGCTTTGCATGGTGGAACAGTGGAGATGCAGGATCTAGCGCGCTTCGAGCACTGGCTATCTCTAGCCATCCTCATCTGCTGGTATTCAGTACTGATGGAGTACTTGACAGCTCAGGGCATCCTTTTGGGGGGAGTGGCAGGAGCTGCAGGAGCAGCGTCTGTGTGAGATCTGAGGCCGGATCGTCCTAGTCTTTTTGAATGAGCCATCCTGTTTGCATTCGATGGAAGATGAATGATCTGTGGCAGGAGGCTGCATCCGATAGGCCCAAGCCTGATACCCAGACGTCGCCTCCGCGCCTGACTGGGTACTGCAATTGTGCATACCGAGTGTTATCCACCGCTACGCATGGGCAGCCTCAACGTCCGCCCTGGACCCTGGGCATAGTCCTGATTACGGGCCGGTCGCTGTCTTTCTCGAACAAGAGACGCGTTTCCCCCGGCACCATCGGTGGCTGGCAATCCTCATGATAAACTCTGGCCGATTGGTCGACAAGATCACAGACAACCGACTCCGCAATTACCCCTTGTATCGGGATAGGTTTTCCGCATTCGCGACAGTATAGGTGCGTTGTGTACTTGTCCTTCGCTTTGGCGAGACCTTCCTGGTAGCCCTTCCGGTACATCCTATCCTTCTTCTCGAGTTCAAGCTGGAGAGCGCGCCGAATGAACCTACTTTTGGACAGGCCAGAGTCTCTTATCAGCTTCTCGAGTTTCTCGTTTTGTTCCCTCGAGATCCTGACTGCTACTACGGGTCTCTTGGAGTCGTATCGCTTTTTTGCTCCTCGGGAAATGCCATCTCCGCGCATTAGTCCATCCCCGCCGCAGTGTACGCTCCCTTGTAAACGATGGTTGTTAACGATAGTGTAAACGATGGTGTAAACGATCTGTAAACGGAGAAGTCCATCCTTCTTCGTAAACTGCCGGATCCTGGTTTACGCGTCGTGCCTTCTGAAGAGCACGCCCTCTGTCTCATGGAATGTGAGTTCATGGTCTAACCTCTTCTCTCGACGGTCGATGAGTCCCCTTCGGGAAGTCACTCTCCCGGAATCGGACTGCTCCTTCACCGCTGAGTTTAACCTTTTCACCGCCCTCGATACTCATCTGCACGCTGAACCTCATGCGGTTGTCGCCTCCCCGCATCATAGCAGAGCGTTGAGGGCTCATGATGTCCGCAATGGCGCAGGCACCCGCCCAGGCCTCGAACGGGTCGTATGACGAAGCCCTCGGCAGCGGCGACCATTCCCCAGATATCATGCCGAAGTCCTTCTCAAGGCTTATCATGACTGCTGTGGGCGAATGCTTCATGATCCAGTCAACTTCTTCCGAACCCACGGATTGCTGTCCAAGCCGACGCTTGAGCTCTGGTATCCAGACATCCTCCAGGCAGTGCTTGGCGTATGAACTGCTAAGGAAGACCGCCGGCAAAATGCCGAGCATCACTTTTGCCACCTTGCTGAACCCCTCAGGTGTCTCGCTGAGAGTGTATGTATTCACCTTGCGTCTCCTTCCGAACACGGTACTGTGTTTCTGCAGCATCCCACGCTCGGGAGAAGCCAACCTCTCGCAGACCTGTATAGTCCCAGCCAAGGAAAGCGACTTCTCTCGCGGTCCGACATTCCTCGGAAGCCTAGTGACTATATTCCCTTCTTCGTGCCGGTCCCATGATCGCCTTATCTGTTCCGCGTACGCTGGGCTATTGCCCTTGACAATGAAGTGTGTCATCACAAGGACATCCTTGATCTGCTCCTCGAGAGCGCCCTTTTTCCCTTTGGGTGGTGCCATCCTTATCCCATGCTCTAGAATGTGGTATGCATCTATATATCTTTCTATTTAATGCAATCGCATGAGTCTAGATTGCCACATCTTCTCCAATAGAAAGTATTATCTATCGCCATGTGCTAAGCATCTATGTAGCACATTGAGCCGCCCTTCCGGTGGGAGGGCTGGACTGTGCTCAAGGAAAAAAGGGAAGATGACCGGCAGAAAAATAGCCAGAATACTGGCAGACCTGGAAGACCTCCTCGTTGACGAGGGGCTTTCAGACGAGGCGGCGGAGAAGCTAGTGAACGCCATCGAGAGGAAGATCGGCAAGGCCCTCGACGAGCTCGATGGAGACGACGACTCCGATGAGTCGGATGACAAGGAGGAGCCCTCCGCCTGAAACCACTTTGGAGGGCCTGGCCCGAGCACGGTGCCAGTCACCCTCCTCTTTTTCTAATTCGAGAGGAAGACTATGATTGCACGCTGCAGACCTAGGGATACAGACCGATTCGCCAATGGAATCAATGCAGGTCAGCATACAGACTCTCACGTGGTAGTTCATCACCCCCTGCGTAGTCACCTTGAACAAGCCTGCTGCGGGGACAGGGATCTCGACCGAATCCCTCTGCTTCTGACACTCTCTTCCAGGGGGGTTGAGATGACCAAGGCCGGGCTCGTGCGAGCTAAGGCTCAAGGGAAGCGATTAGGCCGCCCTCAAGTGACGATCGACATGGACAAGGTCAAAGAGCTCAGGGCAAGCGGAAAGGGGCTTAGGACGATTGCGAGCGAGCTCGGCGTGTCCCATCAGACTCTCCGCAACCGTCTAAAAAGGGAGGGGGTGAAAAGGCCGAATGGAACTACCACATGTTAGTCCGGCCTA
>JALHSX010000064.1 GCA_022865445.1 Thermoplasmata archaeon
ACATACCCGCCACGGATTTGGTCGTGTTCTATGAGCCGGTACCGTCGGAGATAAGGACGATCCAGAGAAGGGGGAGGACTGGAAGGACGAGAGCTGGCAGAGTAATCGTACTCGTGACCAGGGATACGAAGGACGAGGCCTACTTCTGGTCTAGCAGGAAGAAGGAAATGCAGATGCGCCGTGAGTTGGAATCTCTCAAGCGCAAGCTCAGGGCCAGGAAAGGGCTCCCGGCGGAGCCATTGACCACTCAGAGACCTCTCACGAGGGTCGAGCTGACCGATATGATGACCGTCGGGCCCGAGACCCCCCGTGAAGAGCTCTCAAGGAAAGTGTCCGAGACGAAGGGGCAGAAGTCGCTCGGCCTCTTCAGGAAGGATCAAGAACAGGAAGGGCCAGTCCTGGTAGTCTCGCCAAGAATCGGCAGCGCTGGTCTCCAGACGTCGCTTGCCGAGATGGGGTACTCGACAGACGTGAAGGACATCGAGAACGCCGATGTGATAGTCTCGAACAGAGTCGCCGTCGCTGTTCGAACCGTGGACCAGTTCATCGACGGAATCTCAGACGGCTCGATCCTGGTGTCGTTGGCCAAGATGAAGCACGAATACCTACATCCGATACTCATCGTTCAAGGTGCACCCGAAGGTGACGGAGGCCAAGCAGGGAATGCGGCGGTCTACGATGCCCTGAGTGCGATTCTGTCGGAGTTCCACATGCCCGTGCTCTCGACCAACAACGCAAACGAGACTGCCTCGGCCATTCGCTCGCTCGAGAAGCAGGAGATGGCAAAGCATGCGAAGGATGGCAGGACCATGCAGACCACGCTAGACGTCCCGAGCAGACAGATGTTCCTTGTCCAAGGGCTGCCGAATGTCTCCGCCACGCTCGCACAGAGGCTGCTTGAGAAGTTCGGGAGCGTCAAGGGGATAGCGGACGCGAACGTCGAAGAGCTTATGCAAGTGGATGGTATCGGAAGGGTCATAGCCGAAGGAATCCATACAGTGCTGAGAAAGAGGTTCGGCTAGGAGGAGAAGTAGATGGCTAAAGACAAGTGTCCGCTTTGCGAGAACCCGTGCATAATCAAGATAATCGCCACCGATGACGCTAGATGGTGCGAGGTCGATGTCTGCCAGATGTGCGGGACCATGTACCCGCGCGGCAGGAAGGTTGTTCAGGTCAAGCCCAAGAAGAAGGCCAAGCCGAAGGCAGCAAAGAAGAAGAGCAAGCGCTGACGATACTCAGCGCCGTCATCGAGCCAGCACCGAAAAGCTCACGGAGATAGTTTTATGAACCCCATGCCCATACGAGTGAAACTGAGAAGTATGGAGTTCAAACTGTTGGAGAAGAAGAAAGACAGCATCAAGGTCGAGATAGTCGACCCCGATGAGACGCTGATCTACCCACTCATACATGAGCTGCTCCAGGACAAGAACGTCGCTGACGCCAGATTCGTGACTGGTCATCCTCAGCTGGACAAACCGGTCCTGACAGTTGAGGTCAAGGAAGGCAAGCCCCAGGCAGCTCTGAAGAAAGCCGCGAAATCCCTCGCCAACCAATTCGCCGAGGCGCGCCAGTTGGTCGAGAAACAGCTTGGATAGAACATACGAATGTTCTTACACCAGCTGATTGTTCTTTGGTCACGATGAAAGAGAGCGAGCTCGGGCTTGAGGTCTTCCTCACAGAGGGAATACCAGGCATAGGGGGAAAGCTTCGGAAGACTCCGGAGGACTTTCAGGTAGACGAGATCTCCATTCTGCCGCCAGCTGACCCCGAGGGCAAGTTCGTCATCGCCAAGGTGTGGCACAGGA
>JALHSX010000065.1 GCA_022865445.1 Thermoplasmata archaeon
CCCTGCGGACGTGGAGGACGCGCTCAGGAAGGCGTACGCCGCGGAGACGGACGAGGTCCCGAAGATGCAGCTGAAAGCGATCGTGGACAACATCGATATGGCGATCAAGGGCAACACGCCAATGTGCCAGGACACCGGCGTTACGATATTCTACGTCACTGTCCCCAAGGACTGCAAGGTCGACGTCGCGAAAGGCATCGTCGATGGCGTGAGGAAGGCCACCAAAGAGGTTCCGCTAAGGCCGAACGCGGTGCATCCGATAACGAGGAAGAATCCGGGAGACAACGTCGGCGAGAGGCATCCGTTCATCAACTGGAAGATACACGATAAGGACTACATCGAGATCACTGTCATGACCAAAGGCGCGGGCTCGGAGAACATGAGCCAGCTCGCGATGCTCACGCCCACGCAGGGTCTGAAGGGCATCAAGGAGTTCGTGCTCAACGCGGTGCTTCGTGCCGGGAGCAACCCGTGCCCGCCGACGATACTCGGTGTGGGCATCGGCGGTTCATCCGACATCGCGATGAAGCTCGCGAAGGAGGCACTGCTCAGGCCGATCAACGAGAGGCACAAGGATCCCGAGATCGCGAAGCTGGAGACCGACCTCTTCGAGGCGATCAACATGCTCGGCATTGGTCCTATGGGCCTTGGTGGAAAGACGACCTGCCTGGGACTCAACATCGAGTACGCGTACTGTCACACCGCCAGCTTGCCTGTTGGCCTGAACGTGCAGTGCTGGGCCGGAAGGCGCGGGACCGTCAGGATAAGTCCGGATGGGAAGACCGCCTATCCGACGCATGAGAGGTGACCAAGATGCCAAAGAAGTTGAAGACACCGTTGTCCGAGAGCGATGTGCGCGCGCTGAAGCTGGGCGAGACGATCTATCTTGACGGCGTCATCTACACGGGCAGGGACGAGGTCCACATCCACGCCCTTGAGGGCTTTGAGAAGGGCAAGAAGCCGCCGGTAGAGTTCAAAGGGTCGGCCTTGTTCCACTGTGGCCCTATCATGAGGAAGGTCGGGGACAAGTGGGAGGCGGTGGCTGCTGGGCCGACCACATCCTCCAGGATGAACTCGCTCGAGCCGCAGTTCATCGAGAAATTCAGGCCGGGGGCGATCATCGGCAAAGGAGGCATGTCCCAGCCAACGATTGACGCCATGAAGAAGCTCGGGTGCGTCTACTTGGCGATAACGGGCGGCGCAGCCGTGCTTGCCGCGAAGGGCATCAAGAGCGTTTCGGGCGTCGAGTGGTTCGAGCTCGGGATGCCAGAGGCGATCTGGATCTTGAACGCGGAGAACTTCGGACCGCTGACTGTAGCGATAGATGCTCACGGCAACAGCCTGTTCGCGGACGTGAACGTCAAGGTCAAGGAGAACGAGAAGAAGGCCAGAGCGAAGCTCGGCCTGGCCTGATCTCAATCTGCGGGGCTAGTCCCCGCCATTCTTCGATTTCCTGATCTTCCTCTGGCTCACTTCTTTCTGGAGGTCTTCCGATTCTTCGCCACCCACCGTAGTCTCCTTCTCTGCTTCCTCTTCCTCCGCTTGGTCGTAGATCGCTGGGGCGCTCTCCGGTGTCTCGAAGCTTCGGTGTCTCAGGTATACTGCCAACGCGAAAATGATGATTGTGAGGCAGAGCGCCATAAGCATCATCGAATGCGGGATGTCAAACCCGGGTATGAACCCCTCGAAACCATTGCGGAGCGGTGTCATCTCCAATTTCTGTTTCGTCTCCCCATCCTTTGTGACAATTACGTTTGAGATCTCGACCGGTCGATATCCGGTCTTCTCAAACCGGACAGTGTAGTTGCCGGGATCGAGGCCAGGCAGTCCGTAGGCACCGTTGATATCCGTGGCAACCCCGGCCCTTGCAGGGTCGATGTCCACGATGGTCACGAGGACATTCGCCAGCGGCAACCCCGTAGCGGCATCTCTGACCACACCGCTGATGAGGGCTCCTGGCAGACCTGTCAGATTGATGTTAAGCTGGATCTCCCCACCTTCCGGCATGACCACATCTGCAATTATGGCGGTCTCGTATCCGGGCGAGGATGCACTGACAGAGTATGTGCCCGCGGTGAGGTTTCCGATCTCGTAGTTGCCATCAGGGCCGGAGAGGTTGAAGGTCGACGTGCCTACGACGGATACGTTCGCCCCAACCAACAGACGAGTGCCGGATCTCACGACCCCGTACAATCTAGTGGGCTTTTCTGTGAGGTTGAAATCGACACCGACCGTTATGTTGCCCCTTGTCACGACCACATCTGCAATCGCAATCGATAGGAACCCCTCCCTTTCGGCTGTCAGCGTGTAAGTGCCTTCGGGTAGGTTCGTCAGATTGTAGCTCCCGTCACTTCCACTCATGACGGTGATTGTGAAAGAACCTACCCGCACGGAGACATTGGTGTTGTTCAGGCCCGTGTGGAGAGTCGAATGGTAGACTTTGCCGGAGATCGAGCCGTTCTGCGATATCAGGACGAAGTTCAGGAGTATGTTCCCGCCAAGCGGCATGACTATGTCATGCGAGCTGGGGACGTAGCCGGAAGCGTTCGCCGTCACCGATACTGTGCCCGCGGGGACGCCATCGAGCTGGTACGCACCGCTGGACGGAGAAACTGTCGTTGAGAATCCCAATGAGGCTATCGTGACATTCGCGCCTTCCACCGGCGCCATTGTCCCGCCGAGTGAAGTCGTGACGGTTCCAAGGATCGAACCGCCGAAGATGACCAGTGTGACATGTTCCGTACTGTTCTCGCTCACGTTCTGGAACACGATCGCGCTGTCTCGGTAGCCTGGCATGCTGGCATTGAGCTGGTATGTGAGATCATTCGTGGCGTTGTCATCGGCAGGTAGCAGGCTGATTGTGACGGATCCGTCGCTCCCCGTCTGGTTCTGCCAGAAGATGACGTTGCCTGTGGTTCTGACCGTGGCACCAACGATTCCCCTGCCCACCACATCTGTCACATTCACGACTATGGTGCCGGAGGGCCAAGCCTGCATGGTCCGGGCCTTGAGGACCGGTTCAGAATCCGATCCGATTTGCAGAAAGCAGATGGCGGTCGTTGCAAGCATAATGAGAACGATGATCGACGCCATCAATCTTCTATCCGAAACGATGTTCCTGGCCATCTGTCATCCGCTATTCCTCTTCAACTGCTCGTTCCCATAAATACGTTTGCCGATTTGCGGACTTTCTTCGGTCCCTCTGAAAACGTCTTTATATTGACACCGAATAAGGAAGCAGATTCGACGGTCAGGCAGTATGACATCCAACACTACTGAGAAGAGGACGACGGAAGAGGTTCTCTCCGTCATGCATCCGATCGTGTCAGAGTGGTTCAGGGGCAAGTTCGCGGAGGTCACCGAAGCCCAGGCCATGGCGGTCCCGCTCATACACGCCAGGAAGAATGTCCTGGTCTCCTCACCCACAGGATCTGGCAAGACGTTGACAGCCTTCCTGTCTATCCTGAACGAGCTAATCCTACTCGCCGGCAAGAACACGCTTGAGAACAGAATCTACGCCGTCTACGTGTCTCCTTTGAAAGCCCTGGCCAATGATATCAACGAGAACCTGATAAGACCCCTGGAGGAGATATCGGCTCTCTTCAGGGCCAAGGGGCTCGCTCCTCCTGAGGTGAAGGTCGCAGTTCGTACTGGCGACACTCTGCCCAGCGAGAGGCAGAGACAGGCCAGGTCTCCACCGCACATATTCATAACCACCCCGGAATCGCTCTCGCTCGTGCTCTCCACGCCCGTTTTCAGCACCAAGTTCGAAGGCGTCGACTACGTCATAGTTGACGAGGTCCACGAGGTCTGTGATTCGAAGCGAGGCGTCGCTCTCTCGGTCGCAGTTGAAAGGCTCCAGAGCTTCTGTCAGAAGGAATTCGTCCGGATCGGCCTCTCAGCCACCGTAGCTCCGTTGGAGCAGGTCGCTGAGTACCTCGGCGGCCTGCGAGACGGCAGGCCGAGGGCAGTCAGCATCGTCGAGGTGTTCGCTCAGCGCGATCTCGACCTACGAGTGCTCTGTCCTGCAAAGGACATGACATCACTTTCGTTCGAAGTCGTCAATTCGAAGATGTACGACATGCTGAAAGAGATGATCGATGAACACAAGACGACACTTGTCTTCACGAATACGAGGAGCGGGGCTGAAAGCGTCGTATACAAGCTCAAGGAGCGCGGGCTCGAGAACATAGGCACTCATCACGGAAGCCTGAGCCGCGAGACCCGTATGGACGTCGAAGGAAACCTTCGGAACGGCCTGATGAAATCCGTCGTGTCTTCCACCTCCCTCGAGCTTGGGATCGACATCGGTTCTATCGATCTGGTCGTGCAGATCGGTTCTCCCAAGTCAGTTGCGAAGGGATTGCAGCGGGTGGGGAGAGCTGGGCATCAGTACGGCGGGACATCGAAGGGCAGGATCGTAGTCTTCGAGAGCGACGATCTGGTGGAGTGCGCGGTCCTCTGTCGAGCGGCTCACAGAAAGATGATAGACCGTGTCACGATCCCGAAGAACTCCCTCGACGTGTTGTCCCAGATGGTTGTGGGCCTGTCCATAGAGCGCAAGTGGCAGGTGGACGAAGCGTTCGCTCTGATCCGCCGCTCATACTGCTACAAGGATCTGACGATGGCCCAGATGGAGAGCGTTTTGAGGTATCTCGGAGGCAAGGATGCGTACGAAGGGATCTACTCAAAGCTCTGGTACGACGAGAAGGAGAGGACTTTCGGTAGGAAGCGCGGCTCGCGCATGATCTACTACCTCAATCAGGGCACGATCCCTGAGGAGGCGGATTACAAAGTATACTCGGAGCGCGGCTCCCCGATAGGATCTCTCTCGGAGAAGTTCGTCGAGCGCCTATCTCAGGGCGACATATTCGTCCTGGGCGGACGCAGCCATGAATTCATCAAGTCCAAGGGGACGAAGGTGTTCGTGAAAAGTGCCAGTGGTAGAAAACCCACCGTGCCTTCGTGGACTGGGGAGATGTTGCCCAGAAGCTTCGACCTATCCGTCGCAATCGGGCGCTTCCGATCTGAGATGGAGGAGCGTCTAGGTAGCATGGCTGGCCTTGAAATCGAGGCATGGCTGAGGAAGGAGTTCGACGTGGACGAGGGTTCGGCCACAACAATACTGAACTACTTCCGAGAGCAGAAGATGGTCGCGAAGATACCGACGGATTCCAGACTTCTGATAGAGGGATATGTGGACGCCTCGGGAAACAAGAGCGCCATATTTCATTTCCCGTTTGGGAGGCGGGTCAACGACGCGCTCAGCCGGGCGTATGCATACACTCTCTCGGAGAAGCTGAAGTGCAATGTCACGGTGTCGGTCACCGACGACAGCTTCATGCTGACCGTGCCTCGGAGCTTCAGATTGGAGGACATCGGGGTCTTGCTCAAGGCCGAAGGTCTCGAGAAGATACTGAGGAGCGCGGTCAGGGACTCCGAACTCTTCGCTCAGCGTTTTAGGCACACGGCGACCAGGAGCTTCATGGTCCTCAGGAACTACAAGGGGAGGGAACTCTCAGTTGCTCGCCAGCAGCTCCGCTCCAGCAGATTGCTCGACGCGCTCCGTGAGCTCGAGGATTTTCCCGTGATGGTCGAGACATACGAGGAGATATTGACAGATGTCATGGACCTCGAGCACGCTAGAGAAGTCCTGTCCAGCATCGAGGACGGTAAGCGGCAATTGGACTACCTTCCGTTCTCAGGCGTTCCCTCTCCGTTCGCCCACAACGTGATCCTCGTCGGGGTCTCGGACATAGTCCTGATGGAAGACAGGAGCATGCTCTTGAGAGAGCTTCACAGAAAAGTGCTCGCGCGCGCGCTTGGGGAGGAGGCGATAACGGAATACCAGTTTCAACCGGAGAGGGTTGAGGAATTCTTCGCCGCGAAGTTCCCGAGGATAGCTTCAAAGGAGGACATACTCGAGGCCCTCAGGAAAGTGGGCCCGATGAACCTCTTCAGGGAGAAGGGAGAGAACATTTTCGCCCACTCCAAGGGGTCCTTCGAGAAGCTCCGCGCGTGGGCCGCGGAACTGTTGCATGAGGGCAGGGTCATGTCCATCTGGGCAGGCGAGGATGTATACGTCGCGGCTGAGGACTATTCACTCTACTCAAGTCTGCATCAGAGAAAGTCCGTACACGGTTCTGTCGAAGATGCAGTTCTCGACGCAGTGTCCAGGTCGCGCAGAAGCCAGCGAGAATTGGCCGCTCATTTGAAACTCCCGAAGGAAGAGGTCAGAGAGGCTCTGAGGCGCCTCGAGTCCGCGAACGAGATATTCCGCTCGGATGTGAGAGGAGACGCCTACCTGTACTCCAAGTCGGTCTTCGAGCCAAAACCTCGGAAGGATTGTCTGCTTGCGGCCGTGGAACGACATATCGCATATCATGCGCCGATCACGGTCGAAGACGTGGCGTACGAAGTCGGGGTATCTGAGAACGAGGCCGACGAGGCACTTCGTGAATTGTGCTCGACCGAGGCGGCAGTTGCTGGAAGATTCGTCGTCGGCGAGCAGCAGCAGTACATGCTGGCGAGGGACTACCTGCGTCTGAAATCCAAGGGTCAGCCCGTATTCGACCGGGAGACGATCCGGTCGTACAGCGAGCGCAAACAGTTCACGAAAGTGAACTCGATCAGAGATTACTTCGAGAAGTTCGGTGAGGCTGGAATGATATACGATGTCTTTCAGCGTGTCGCGGGCTTTGACAGGGAAGAGTTCGGGGAGCTGAGGAAGAAAGGCGAGATACTTCTTGGCAGATTCGTCCGGGGACGGCTGAGGTACGTCCTCTCCGAGGACGCTCCTTACTATTTGGGTGTCTATAGGCGCGAGCCCCCCGACAGATACGAGGCCGAGCTTCTGAGGATTATCCGGAAGATGGGATCGGGGACTTTCCTGAAGATTGCGGAAGTATCAGGTTTCCCCCCTGATGCGATGAGGGAGCATTTCGATTCCTTGGATAGGAAAGGGTATCTTCTTAGAGAATACGACGAGGCCGAATCTTGGAGCACCAGGAATGTGTACACGGTCTGCGAGATCGAACCAGAGACGGAAGGACCCTATGCGCATGTTCTGAAGCGCTATCTCAGAGGATTCGGGCCGGTCACCGTGATGCAGGCAGCAAGTTATCTCAACACTGGGCCGGACGATGCCGCAGTGCTCCTTGGGAAGATCGGTGGGAAGAGCATTACGGTCGGCCTCGAGAGGACCGAGATGTTCGTCCTACCTGACGAGGTCCGACTTCTCGACGAGGTGCGCGGAAGGGACGACAGACTGAGGATCCTTTCCCTCTACGATTCATTCCTGAGCGACAAATGGACAGAGATAACTTCGCGTTTTGGTGAGGCCTGGATATATCCGCTGGTACGCGACGGGCGGATCGTGGGGATGATCGAGAAGTGGCTTCTGGCAGGCTCGGTTGAGGTAAGGGACATTCAACTCGAAGAGCCAGATCTGCTAGGCCAGCTCGTAGGGGCGATAGATGACATGATGCCGTTCTACAACTCTCTTGGCGTCGAGATAGTCCGAGTCACTAGCGTGTTCGGCGCAGATATAGAGCACCTTGACGCGGGCGTGAAACAGGAATTTCTCAGGCGGGGATACACGGAAGCCAACGGGATGCTCGTCAAGGGCAATCTCGTCACACCGTGCTTCGAGCGGAACGAGATCCTGGATGTCATCTTCTCCCTGCAGAACCTAGAGGAAGGGTCGCAACTCATTGACATGACAGATGCGTTGGCGCGGTACGGAGGCCTCAGATCGAATGCGGAGGCTCTTCTGAGGGTGAGGAAGTTCGAATCCTTGCAGAGGCTGCACAAGCGACGCGCTGTAGTGCGCGGCCACATCGTTCCCGATCGGGTTGGATACTGCAGGGCGGAGGAGGCTGGGCTCTATATGTCGGCCAGGCGTAGTGATCTCACGGCCGATGAGAAGCTGGTGCTCAGGATAGTCAAGGACCAGCAGCCAGTGAAACGTGATCGTCTGCTCGACCTCTCTCCGCTCGGGAGGGAAGACACCGTCGAAGCGATGAAGGCGCTCTACATTTCCTCAAGGACATATCTCGACTCTTCGCTAGCGTTCGTGTCAACGAAAAGACAGAGAACTTCCAGGGAGTCTGCATGGATCCAGATCGTGAAGCGCCTGTTCGACAACTACGGGATCATGACCGCGGAGTCTCTGGGAATGTTGCTCGGGCACGAGATTCCCATGCGCGAGATCAGACGCGCCCTGAGGATACTCGAGGATGAAAAGCTGCTAGTGAAAGGTTTCCTGCTGAGGGGTTCGGGCGCGCTGCATTGGGCCAGCGCTCAGACATATTCCATGCTCGGCAAGATCACATTCTCTCAGCAAGTGGTGTTGTCTCCCGAGGACAACCTCACGCAGTTCTTGCGCGCGAGCTGCCGCGACCTGCTGCCTGAGACGGGTCGCCACGCGATATTTCAGGGCACGAAAGTGATTGGGTCCTTCGAAGGCAAGATCAAAGCAGGCAGGTTCGAGGTTTCCGATCTCCAGGGAGATCCGACATGTCCTGAGATTGTGGGCGCATATGCTCACTCTCTAGGCCTCGCTCTGACGGATCGCGATGAGGGCAGCGTGTCCGACTGGGAGATCATGGACTTCTACCAGAGGACACACCCAGGGTTGGGCGACGAATGAGATTCGAGGAATCATAAAGTACGTCTGTCATCCATCCAGTGCCAATGGTGGACGTGTCGTTCCTCGCGAAGGAGCCATTGCCCGCGGCAGCGTTGATCATCGGGGGATTGTTGTCAATAGCCGTCGCCTTGTACGGACATAGGGACGACTCTCACTGGGACGAGGTCGGGACGTTCTTCGGCTTCATCCTCGGCGCTGTTATGTTTGTGATGGCGTTCGTAGTCGGGACTGAGGGGGCGGTCAATTGGTTCACGCTCGCTGTCATGGTCGTCCTCGCCTTGACCCTGTTCCTCAAGCCAATGAGGGAGATACCATGGGCTGGCGTGCTGGGTGCAGTAGTTGGTGCGGTCGCGGCCTTGGCCGCGTCGTTATTCCTGCCTTCGACAGTCTTCGGGATCGACGAATGGATCATCCTGCTTGTCATCTTCTTCGTCGTCGGGGTGATAGTTCACGGGCTGCTCCACTTCCTGGAGGACGTGCTGACAATCGCGACGATGGTGCTCGATTGGAAGCCGACAATGGTGATCGTCGGCATCGTTGCAGTGGCTGAAGGCACTCTGGTGATGATGGACCGGTCGATAATCTCATTTCTTTGAGAACAGGCATGCGCCTCCGGGCGCGCGCAATCTCTCGTTGTAGAACAGGTACTCCTGAGCATAGCCTGCATATTCCCCGAAACGCTCAGATGCGAACGTCCTGAGCTTCGAATAAGGCCCCTTCTTGTGATAGAGCCTCGCGAACGCTCTCTCGATATGGACATCGATCGGGAATGCCTCCAGCCTTCCGAATCCGAACAGAGAGACACAGTCTGCAACTTTGTCCCCGACTCCTGGCAACTCCTTGAGCTCCTCCCTCAGCGAACTGAAGCTGAGCTTGCCAAGGCGCGAAACACTCTCGTCGTCGATAGTCCTGCAGAGCGAGTGTATGTACTCAGCCCTGTAGCCGAGGCCTAACCCGGCCATTTCAGTTCTTGAGACCTCGCTGAGTCTGTCGTGCGTCGGAAATGCTCTGATTCCATTCACGATCTCCTCGCCGTACCGCGATGAAAGCGTCTCGATCATCTTCGCTATGCGGGGGATGTTTGCGTATGTCGCCAGGACGAAGCTGACCAGGCACTCCCACTCGTCCATCTTCACTATCCGTAGCCCCTTCACATGCGCGATGCCGGGAGCCAACACGGTGTCTTTCGCAAGCTTCCTCTGGATTTCTGGGACATCGTCGGATGCCCTCAGGTGCTCCTGAACGAGTCTCCTCGCATGTTTGCCCCCAGGTCTTGCCTCGACCTCTAGTATCGATCCCCTTTGTGCCATTCTCACGAGCTGATCTCCTAGAGGTCCCTCCCAAAGACCATCACCGAGCCTCCTCCATCGGAAGGTCTGACCGCAGCCAAGGGTTTGGTCGAGATTCAACGGCGCGATTTCTAGTTTGAACTTCATCGGGTTTTCATCCTTCGGGATCGCTATCTCTTGTACCCGATCTTCCGCAAGAACGTTCTCCTATCCTCAGCATCGTTCGCGGTCTCGACGCCCGTTGGCTTCTCGCCATCTATTACGCCCATGACTCCTCGGCCGCGTTCGTTCTCAGCGACGATCACATCCACTGGGTTGGCGGTCGCGCAGAATATCGTGCACACCTCCTCGATTTCCTTGATCCTGTTGAGCACGTTGATCGGATAGGCATTCTCCAGTATCACAATGAAAGTGTGTCCCGCGCCGATCCTCAGGGCATTCTCCGCGGCCAATTTCCGCAGCTTGTCGTCATTGCCCTCGACTCTCACCAGACATGGTCCTGACGCCTCGCAGAACGCGATTCCGAACTTCACTCCGGGCACGGCTCCAACAATAGCCTCGTACAAGTCCTCGACGGACTTGATGAAATGGGTCTGACCTATGATCACGTTCGCGCCTTCTGGAAAACTCACCCTGACGGACTTCAGTTCCATTCTTGCCCCCGGACGTTGTCAACAACGCTCAAATGGAAATAGATTTCTCCTGTTCAAGGTCAGTCTGGCTCCTCGTCGCACGAAATCATTATCAGATGGGAAATCAAAACGATTAACTATTTATCCAGGCATATCGTAGAGCGGAGCTAGTATCTCAAGGAGGTCCTACTGATTGCCAGTTTCTAGCGGGGACAAACTCTGCCCGATTTGCGATTCTCCGCTCCAACCAGGTTCGAAGAAGTGCGGATTCTGCGGAACAGATCTCTCAATATTCGACATAGACATCGAGTCCCCCAAGAGGTCGTCCGAACCAGTCGCTCCCGCGCCGAAGATTTCTGTGGAATCACGTGTCGAGGAGGTACTGTCAAGGCCCGCGGTCCAGGAGAGAACCGCCATCAGGGAGATCCCTTCTGTCGTGTCTTTGCAGCCACCGAGGGTCGAACTGCCGAAGACAGCGCCAGTCCCTGAGGTCAAGAAGGCAGCCGAACCATCCCCCGAGCCGGAGCCTGAGCTGGCAGAGGCCACTGAGTACTTTGAATGTCCCCAATGCGGCGCGACAGTTGAGAACACTGCGAACTCTTGCCAGAAATGTGGAGTCCTCTTCGCTGAGGAAGGCGCCGAGATGTTCGAGTGCCCTGCATGCAATACGCTCGTCAATTTGGACGCGAAATCGTGTCCTGGTTGCGGGGCGATTTTCATTGAGCCGGAGGAGGCGGCGAAGCAGACCGCCGAACCTGCAATTTCCCATAAAGATCTCGAGCCTCCGCTCGCTGAGGTGAAGGTCCCTTCGAGGAAGCCGGAGAAAGCGCCTTCTGCGCCATCGAAGGAGGAAGATGAGAAGAAGGGATTCATGGGTTTCTTCAAGAGGAAGAAGGAACCAGAGCCCGCCCCGGAACCTGGAGCGCCAGTAGTGAAAGAGAGCGTTGTACGGGCGTCAGCCGCTCCTGCACCCCTCTCTCAGAAGCCTGCTGAGCCTCGCGTTCGTGAGATCAAAGCCGCGGTGCCGGCACCTGTTGTCCGACCTGCCCCGTCACCAGCTGCGAAGGACAAAGGGAGGGACCTTGCCCGAATGGTCGCGGAGATGAAGCCGCTCCTAGCCCTCGCAAGAGAGAAAGAGGTTGACATCGGCGAGAGCAAGCAGCTGATAGACGATGCGGCGATTGCAGGAAGGGAGAGGCAGATCGATAGGGCCATAGATCTGGTTCAGAAGTCCAAGACTGTCCTCATGTCGAGGCTCGATTCCGACCTGAGTCAGTTGATCAACAGACTCAACGATGAGATCAAGGTCGCGAGGGAATTCGGAGGGGACATCTCCAG
>JALHSX010000066.1 GCA_022865445.1 Thermoplasmata archaeon
AGTGATGTTCAGGGGAAGGGCCGAATTCGTAACGGATGTGAGGGAGAAGCGGAGGGCGCTCGGACTCATGATCGACAAGCTCGAGGAAAGACCGAGCGAGGCAAGGAAGCAGCTCATAACGCAGAGTTCTCTGGAGAAGGCGTCAATTGTCAGAGTAGAGGTCCTGGAGCTCTCGGGAAAGGAGAGCCTTCACAAGAAAGGATAGGGCAGTTGATCATCTCTTCCAGGAGAACCGTGTCCCCCAGGACGCCCATGCGGCTGTCGATATCCCTGCGAGAACCATGATCGAGACGATGACTATCGCGAGGTTCTGGTATCCAGTGAAATCGTCGGCGTAGAAGAATAGCCAAATGACAATGAATATGAGCCATCCCACGCCAGCGATGCCCGACAGCACTGAAGGCCACTTCGGCTTGTGCATCTTCGGTACATTGTGGTCGAAATGCTTTGCGAATCTCAGGCCCCAGGTGACCCAGGTCCCCGCTAGAATGCCGATTCCCGCGATGATGGAGACCAGGATCATAGCTATGTTCTGAAAGACGCTGTAGTCAGATGCGTAGAAGAACAGCCAGATTATGAGGAATATGAGCCATCCGAAGAACACCGCTATCGAGACGGCGATTCTCCATCCGAAGCCCGGTGTCCTCATTGCTTCGAGGCCTTCATTTGGTATGCCTTCTTCACACATGGTTCTCCCTGGGCAAACGATGCAATCCTCATTAATAAGTTCTGCGGCGGAACTCCCCAATCGCCACGTGGCCATACGGCTGAAGTATGTGGTTCTCGTTCCTAGTCCATTGGATTGTTATCCTTGGAGGACGATTGGGTGACAAGACCTACCAGGAGGAAATTGACTATGGCGTTTGCAGTCGCACCAACGAAACCGGTCGTCCCCTTCGATCTGCTGGAGAAGATCGACGTTCGTGTTGGGACGATCGAGCTCGTCGAAGATGTCAAAGGATCGGACAGGATGGTCAAGCTTACCGTGGACTTCGGCGACAGGAAAAGGACGGTCCTCGTGGGCATGAAGAAGGAGCGTGCCAACCCCAAGGAGGTCGAGGGGAAGCAGGCGCTCTTCGTGGTGAACCTCGAGCCGAGGAAAATCATGAGCGTGGACTCGGAGGCGATGTTGTTCGACATCGGATATCCCGACGGGATCACCCCTGTGCTCGCGACCCCAGAGAAGCCTGTGCCCAATGGTGCGAGGGCGGGGTAGTCAACGAATCTATGGAGACATGCTGGCGGAATCGAAGGAGCGCATCTTGACGGTCGGAATGTTATTATGAAGGCTGCAATCATATCGGTCGGCATATGACCTCGTTGGATCCGACGAGCCTGATCTTCGGCGGCCTCATCGGCCTGTTCCTTTACTTCAACGCGGCTTTCATCATCATATTCATCGTGTTCATCAAGCCCCGCCGGGTCACCTCGATCTATCTCTGGATCGCCGCCTTCCTGCTCCTGCCACTGATATTCGTGATCATTTTCTACATCTTCTTCGGGCGCGACTACAGCAGGCAGATGATGTTCAAGAACAAGTGGGCGAAGGACGCCGATGTGGTCAAGCTCCTGCGCGAGCAGAGGAAGAACCTGGTCCTCGTCTCGGACGGCTACGAGAAGACCCTGAAGGAGAACGTCGATCTGGCGCGCATGCTGATCAACACCAACGGCAGCCTAGTCACCATGGACAACGAGGTGCACTACATCAACGAAGGCGACGAGTTCTTCAAAACCTTGTTTGAGGAGATATCCAAGGCGAAGCGCTTCGTCCACATGCAGATGTACATCATCCGCAATGACGCGCTCGGCAAGAAGCTGGCGCACGAGTTGGCGGCCAAGGCCAAGGAGGGCGTGGAGGTCAGGCTCCTGGTCGACGCTGTGGGATGCCACAAGCTGCCCCGGAATTTCTTCAAGGAGCTGACGGATGCGGGGGGCAAGACGGCCGAGTACTTCCCCTCCTGGATCAGGTCGATCAACATCCGCATAAACAACCGCAATCACCGCAAGTTGCTCATAGTGGACGGTGAGACGGGCATCTGCAGCGGCTTCAACGTCGGCCTCGAGTACATCGGCCAAGGGCCGCTCGGTCGCTGGCGGGACGACGCTGTGGTCATGCGGGGCGGGGCGGCCATTACGCTCGAGGCGCGCTTCGTCCAGGACTGGAACTTCGCATCCAGGGACGACATCAAGGGCAACATCATGATCACTCCGTATCTGCCGGAGGGGGAGGGCCGAGGCACGAGCCCCGTGCAGATCGTTTCCGGGGGGCCGGACACAGAACATAGCCCGATCAAGCTGC
>JALHSX010000067.1 GCA_022865445.1 Thermoplasmata archaeon
CAGTGAGATCCTACATGAAGGCCCTGGAGACCGACCCCGAGGACCAACCGGCCTGGTACAGGCTCGGCCTGTTGCACCTTGAGATCGGCAGGTTCTCGGACGCGAACGCCTGCTTCGACAAAGCACTTGACCTCGACAGCAACAGCCCGAAGATATGGATGAGCAAAGGGTTTGCGATGGAGAAGCAGGGCCTTTTCGAAGAGGCGGTTGGCTCATACGACCGTGCGATCGGCTTGGACTCGAACGACAAGGAGGCTTGGAAGAGCAAGGGGCAGGTCCTGCTGGCCCTCGGCCGGGCAGAACCCGCTTTGCGATGTTTCGACCACGCGCTCAGCATCGACCCATACTTTGAGGCCGCCTCAGAGGGCAGGAAGCAGGCTGAGGAAGACATCCGAAAGAACAAGATCGAGGACTATGCGCGCTCCGTGCTCGAGTTCGAATACGGCCATGGCAGGCCTGTGACAAAGGAGGAGGCGTTCAAGGTATGCGGGATCCCCTATGCCTTCCTTGGAGATGTCCTCGAATTTCTGAGCGGTAAGGAGAACATCAGCCTCACTGGCACTACGCGGGAGGAATCAGACAGGTACGAGAAGATGTCCAGGGAGGTCCTCGTGAACACGATGGACAAGCGCGACCTTGTGGAGCATGGTCTGAGGCTCTGCGACATCACGGTCAACTTCCCTGAAATCAGGATCTCGAGCGCCAAGAAGATACTCAGCTACATCCAGGCCGTCGAGGAACACGAGTTCAGCACGAAATCGACCGATCCACAGACCGAGGCCCTGCTCAGACAGGCGCTCGACTTGCCGAACGACCAGAAGAACGTCCTCGGGCTGATAAGGAACCTCGGCATCGGGGCCTACTGGGCAAGACAGATAGTCACGATTCTACAGACGTTCGAAGGGGCGGGGTTCGCCACGCCGACTGTGGCGCTAAGATCCATCGTCAGCGAGAGCTACGGACACTATTCTCCGTATGATGAGCGCTCGGCCAGGCGCGAGAGACCCTTGACGGAGGAGCCTTCCTACCCACCAGAGCGAAGGAGAGAGAGACGTCGGGAAGAGGCCCAACCCGAGGAGAGGTACGAGGAAGAGCGTGAACCGAGGGCAGCCCAGAGATACAGCCGCGAGACTGAGATGCCCAGGGAAAGGCCGCGTCCGAAGCCATCGAGGGAACGGCCCGCGAAGGAACCCGAGCGAGCGCCCCAGGAAGTGCAATCGGACCTGGTCGGACGCAGATGTCTGTTCCATGGAGGCATTGCAGTCGCGAGGTGCAGCAAGTGCAAGGCGGTGCTCTGCAAGGAATGCATCAGAGGATCCGACAGATGTCCGAGGTGCAACACGCCCCTGCGAGCGGTGGAGGAGGCCGGAGACAAGAGCCGCTCCCGAGGCCGAGAACCCGAGGAAGAGCTTGAAGAGGAGATCGAGCAGGAACCCGATGAGAGGCCCCGCAGGAGGTACAAAGAGCCTCAGAAGCCCACTCGGAAGAAGTCCGATGAGGACGATGACCTGACCAGGCTCTGAGCGAGGGCATCCTGAATGCGCAAAGCATAGATGTTCTCAAACGATTTTATGTAGTGGCACGGTAATCCGAACCTGGAGTTGTCGGGGCTCGAACCATGGGACGCATCGGACGAGGCTGGAAGCTAGCCAAGATGAGCTTGCGGGTCATACGAAAGGACAAGGAGATCCTGATATTCCCGCTCTTGTCTGGATTGATAACACTAGTGATTCTGGCCAGCTTCTTCATAGGTGCGTTCTTCACATGGGGCTTCGAAGGTCTCACCTCCGCGGCGAACCAGTGGGTATTCTACCCGTTCTTTGCTGTCTTCTACTTCGTAACCTTCTTCATTTCAATATTCTTCAACGTCGCCGTCATTGGCTGCGCGACGATCAGATTGAACGGAGGAGACCCTACGGTTGCAGACGGCTTCAGAATCGCACGTGGGAACATCAAGCAGATCATCCTCTGGGCGATATTCGCGGCCACCGTCGGGTTGATATTGAGGGCGATCCAAGAGAGGGTCGGGTTCATCGGGAAGATGCTCGTTGGAGCGCTCGGAGCCGCTTTCACGATTGCGACCTACTTCGTCATCCCCGTGTTCATCTACGAGAAGCTAGGCCCATGGGCCTCGCTCAAGAGGAGCGTCTCGATCCTGAAGAACACGTGGGGGGAGGCGCTCGTGGGCAACCTTGGACTAGGGGCGATCTTCTTCCTGGTGGGCCTCGCGGGCCTCATACCCATCATCATCGGACTCCTGATAATGACCGTATGGTCGATCGTGATCGGTATCGTGATCGCCATAGTCTACTGGCTCGTACTGGGACTGGTCGCTTCGGCTGCACAATCAGTATTGGTCGCAGCGCTCTACAGATACGCGACGACTGGCAAGGTATCCGAGGAGTTCGAAGGGCTCTCGTTCCAGGATCCTTGGGCCGTACCTAAGAGGATCTAAGGGTCAGGCGTGAAGCTTCTTGGTCAGCTTCGCAACGCGCCTGCCGTACCTGACGCAGACAGCCTCCGCCCTCTTGTCTGGCTTCTCTATCGCCACGGGTCCGTAGTGATCGCCCAAGGAATCGCCGCAGACTATCATGCCATGGATCAGCAGGCTCTGCAGGATCTCTATGATGGTCGTCTCATTCCCACCGCCGACGTTTGCGCTTGAGGAGAAAGCTCCACCGACCTTGTCCTGCAGCTTCCCATGGTGCTTGATGCTCTTGTCCAGCAGGTCCTTTATCGGTGCTGCTGGCCCCCCATAGTACGTTGGCGAGCCGATGATTATCCCGTCGTACTGCCTGAGATCGTCCACCATGACTTCTTTGACGTTCTTCGTGTCGACCTCGACACCTTCATCCATGACCCCCTTCTGGATCAGGTAGGCCATCTTCTTGGTGTTTCCTGAGCGGGAGTAGTAGCATATCAGTATCTTCGTCACGATTGTTCCCTCCGATGGGCACGGAATCGCATGCATATGCCTTAAACAATGGCCCGATATCGTTCGAGTTGATGTCGCAGTGCTCTCCCTGCAAATACGAACTTTGATGTAAGTATACTGGATTAACCGCATCGAAAAGGGAGGGCTTGGCCTGCGTGTTTGTCATAGGTGCAGAAAAGAGACGGAGGACATGTTCTGTCCCAGCTGCCATGTGTTGACATATCCCCCAAGGGCGGCTGGCACGACCCCCACATCAGCCACTGGAGACACATTCGACTGCACGATCTGGCAAGGCCCCAATCGGTCCAGGGGTATAGAGGTTCCACCCAGCGAGAGGGAGAAGTTCTTCTCGAAGAAGCACGACATGGTGGTGCTCCACATCGAAGGCAAGAGGACCGTTGCTCCCCTCGGACAACAGTTCTGGAAGAAGCCGGCCGTGATCAAGAAATCCCTGGACGACTCTGGAAGGGACCAGCTCATCAAGTTCTTCGAGAAGCATCACCTGCTGCCTCCCCAGCAATCAATCAAAGAGAAAGGGATAGTCGACACCATCGTCTTCGAAGTCATCACTCCAATGGAGGAGTTCAAGATCAGCGTGACGGAAAGGCAAGAGGAACAAGGCAAGGGCGAGCGGGACTAGATCAGCTTCAGTTCCTTTCCGACCTTCTCGAACGCGCCAAGAGCCTCGTCGAGATCCTTCTTCGTCAGCGCTGCGTTCATGATGGTTCGTATCCTCGCCTTGTCCTTCGAAACCATCGGAAACACTATCGGCAGGGCGAACACGCCGAGCTCGAACAATCTCGAGCTGAAAGACTTCGCGGCCCCACTATCTCCTACCATGACCGGAATGATTGGTGTCTGGCTCTTCCCGGTGTCGAGCCCGAGATCACGAATCCCCTTCCTGAAGTAGTCCGTGTTCGACCAGAGATTCCGAACATGCTTTGGCTCGGTCTCAAGGACATCTATTGCGGCGATGCACGCCGCGACCACTGCCGGCGGATGCGAACCGCTGAGAAGCCAGGTCCTGGATTTGTTGTATCCGAAGTTGACAAGGTCTCGTGTGCCCGAGACATGGCCTCCGACCACGCCGAACGCCTTCGAGAATGTGCCCATCTCGACATGGACATCGTCCCTCTTGAGTCTGAAGTGCGATACGATGCCCCTGCCGCCATCGCCCAGGACACCTTCTCCGTGCGCGTCGTCCACGTAGACCATCGCACCATGATCGTGCGCAACCGGCGCTATCTTGTCAACGGGCGCGATGTCTCCGTCCATGCTGAACACGCCGTCCGTGATTATCAGTATCCTTCTGTAGGCAGGGACGTGCTCCTCAACTTTCTTGAGGACGACCCTCAGGTCCTCGACATCGCAATGCCTGTACACCGCGCGGTCCGCCTTCGACAACCTGACGCCGTCGATTATGCTCCCATGGTTCAGCTCGTCGCTGACAATGATGTCCCCGGCGTCGGCTAGCTGCGGTATCAGCCCGGCGTTCGCGGCGAATCCTGTCTGGTACACCAGCGATCCCTCGGCACCTTTGAACCTCGCGAGACGACGCTCAAGCTCCATATGAAGGTCCATGTTCCCGGCTATCGGACGCACGGAACCGGACCCGGCGCCGTGAGTTCTTACCGCATCGATGGCGGCCTTCTTCAGCGCAGAGTGATTGCTCAGGCTGAGGTAGTTGTTCGAACAGAGCATCAGCACCTTCTTGCCGTCCACCACACAGCGCGGAGTGCTGGGGCCTTCGAGGACGCGGAGCTTCCAGTCGAGCTCTTTGTCCACGAGCTGCTCGTACTCTTCTCTTAGAAATCCCACAGGGTCTCTCCGGACCATCTCCTCACCACTCGGGTTTGAGCGAAACCTTCGCAGCCTGCTTCGTGCGAATGAGTTCCATGCCTTTCTCGATGTCCCTTATGGGTAGGGTATGGGTGATTATGGATGAAAGCTTGGTCCTAAAGGCGGGGTTCTTCAGCACTTTGAACATCGTATCCCATGTCTGGAACATCTTCCTGCCAGTGATGCCGAACACGGTTGCGGATTTGAAAGTGATCGCATTGTTGACGTCCAGGGTCACAGGATCGTTGTAGAGTCCCAGGATGGACACTCTCCCGCCAGGAGTCAGCATCTCGAACACCTGTCTCAGGGCGGAGGCCGCACCGGACATCTCGAGGCACACATCCGCGCCGTCGTTGTCCGTCAGCTCCTTGACCTCCTTGACAAGCGCCCCGTTCCCCATGGCGGCGTCTAGCACCACGTCCGCGCCAATCCTCTTCGCAAGCGCAGACCTGACCTTCTCGCTTGCCAGCTCCGTCGCGATGACCTGCTTCGCGCCGACGGTCTTCAACAGTGCGATGGCCATTAGCCCGATCGGCCCGCAGCCGGCAACGACGACGTTCTTCCCCTTGATGTCATGGAAGCAGTCGTTCGGGAAGACCGTGAAGGTGGCGTTCCCCAAAGGTTCCAGCAGAGATCCGAGGCTCGGCTCCATCCATCTGGGTAGCTTGATCGCATTTCTCTCGGGAAGCTTCACATACTCTGCGAACACGCCATCGGTGTCAACTCCAAGGATCTTCATGCTCCTGCAGATGTGCATCCGGCCGGTCCTGCACTGATAGCAAGTGCCATCGACTATGTGCGTCTCGGCAGACACCATGTCGCCGACCGCAACCTTCTTGACGCCCTTACCGACCTCGACGACTTCGCCGCAGAACTCGTGGCCGAATACTATGGGGAGCGCTTTGACGCGCTTCTGGGCCCAGTGGTTCCAGTCCCAGATGTGGTCATCAGTACCGCAGATTGAGGTCATCTTCGTCTGGACCAACACTTCGTCCTTGCCAGCGACGGGCTTGGCCACTTCCTCGATCTCCGCTCCCGGCTCCCTGTTCCTCTTTCCAACCGCGTGCATCCTACGGTCACAGCTCCCATTGTCCAACAGTGGACATTGGTTTTGGCTCTTAAGGGTTCTGGAACAACTCGGGTGGCTGATATGACCGCAGGCACG
>JALHSX010000068.1 GCA_022865445.1 Thermoplasmata archaeon
GGAATCGAGACAGTCACCTACATGATTGGAGGTTCGGTGGACCATGGGGACAGCATGGGAAACGCCGGAACGATCGGATCTGGAGACATCCAGTGGATGACCGCGGGGAGCGGCATAATTCACCAGGAAATGCCTCGGCCGTACGATGGCATGATGCAGGGGTTCCAATTGTGGGTGAATCTGCCATCATCCAAGAAGATGATGGGGCCGAGATACAGGGGCATCACGGACAGGCTGATCCCGATCACGACCCCTTCGAGAGGGGTCGGGATCAGAGTCATCGCCGGGAAGGCAGGGAGGGTTGAAGGACCGGTGAGAGACCTTGTCGTCGAGGCCGAGTACCTGGATGTCGACCTCAAAACTCACGCCGAATTCGAGCACCAGATCCGAAAAGGAAACAGAGCTTTCGCATATGTTTTCGAGGGGCAGGGATTCTTCGATCCAGACAACAGCTACCCAGTCGCGAACGAGAACCTGGTCATCTTCG
The DNA here is from genome assembly GCA_022865445.1 of Thermoplasmata archaeon. Classification (GTDB taxonomy): domain Archaea; phylum Thermoplasmatota; class Thermoplasmata; order UBA10834; family UBA10834; genus COMBO-56-21. The sequence continues at coordinate 488 of JALHSX010000068.1, forward strand.
GAGATGGGGATCACATAGTCTCGAAGGCTGGGAAGAACGGTATGCGGTTCCTGTTGGTCTCGGGAAAACCGATCGGGGAGCCGGTCGCGTGGCGGGGACCGATAGTGATGAACACCGAGAAGGAACTGGATATCGCTTTCGAGGAATACTGGAACGGCAAGTTCATTAAGCATGTTTCGAGATTGTGAACGACACCAGCCTCCCCGCCAGCACTGGACAGCGTTGAGCTGATTCACCACACTGATTTCTTAGGGGTCGTTTGATGTTCTCAAACGATCTGAGGTCAGCGCGATGATACGCCTTCTTCAAACCGCACGCTCGATAGGCTAGGTTCTTCGAGTCAGATACATATAGTGGCACTCAGGACAGCAGCCGCCGACGAGTTTGACCTTCTTCTCGAGCTTCTCGCACTCGGGACACCAAACCTGTGCATACCTCTTCTTCATTGGATACCTCACCTCGGAAGAACATCTGGCTTATTTGAGAGTTGCGAAAGGCTTGCATTGGCTTTTTGACCTAGCTCGTCTTTCCCCGCCTCATGACCAAGCGGGATGAGCTGTCTAGCTGTGCATCGCAGATGATTGATGAGAAGGAGGTTCTGCAGCTTTCGCGCGAGCTCATCAGGATCCCCAGCGTTACAACCCACGAAGAACGCATCTCCAAGTTCATCTTCCAGAGGCTGGACAAATGGGGACTGTCGCCTAGGCTCGTCCCCGTGAAAGGCTTTGGACCCAGCGTTTTCGCAGAGATCGGGGACAGGAAGGCACCATCGGTTGTGCTCAATGGCCACATCGACACCGTCGAGGTCATGGGCGGCTGGAAGCACGACCCGTTCGGAGCGAAGGTCGAGAACGGAATGCTATACGGCCTCGGTTCGCTCGACATGAAGGGCGGCATCGCAGCTTTGATGATCGCCTTCAGGTCCATCGCAGAGATGGCGAGTCCGCACTGCTCGAGAATCGTCCTGCAGGCGGTTTCCGGTGAAGAGGCCACGAGCGCGGGCACGAGAGCCATGATCTCGAAAGGGGGTTTCAGAAACGCCAAGGCAGTCATTGTAGGAGAAGGCTTCGGCGGACTGCGGGCGATCACCAACGGAAGGAGAGGAGGCTCGTACTTCGACATCGATGTCATAGGAAAAGCTGCTCATGGATCCAAGCCCGAGGACGGAATCAATGCCGTTACGGATGCTGCCAAGATCATCTGCGCCTTTGATGCGATGAA
>JALHSX010000069.1 GCA_022865445.1 Thermoplasmata archaeon
ATCGAGAGAGTGGCCGCTTCAGCGCGCTGATCGGTTCCAAACCGTTTCTCCATTGTTTCCATTCATCTGATGAATTGCTGAACCCGTGGTGAGCTTATGGGAAGAAAGGAAGACAATATCAAGAGGGCGCAGGCGCTGATGAGACAGCCGAAATTCATACGGAACATAGGTACAGCTGCGCACATCGACCACGGCAAGACCACCCTCTCGGACAACCTCATCGCCGGCGCGGGCATGATGTCCGAGGAGCTCGCGGGGAAGCAGCTCCTTCTGGACTTCGACGAGCAGGAGCAGGCCAGAGGTATCACGATAAACGCTGCGAGCGCATCGATGGTGTACGATTTCAGAGGTCAGGAGTACCTTATCAATCTGATTGACACGCCTGGCCACGTCGACTTCGGCGGTGACGTCACTAGGGCCATGAGGGCCATCGATGGCGTCATGATCCTGTGCTGTGCGGTGGAAGGGGTGATGCCCCAGACAGAGACCGTGATCAGGCAGGCCGTCAAGGAGAGGGTCCACCCGATACTGTTCATCAACAAGGTCGACCGGTTGATCAACGAACTCCAGGTCACCCCGGAACAGATGCAGCAACGTCTGTCCAACATAGTGAATGAGGTCAACGAGAAGATCAGGAAGTTGCTGCCGCCAGAGCTCAGGGACAAGTGGGCCCTCAATGTCGAGACGGGAAACGTCGTCTTCGGCTCCGCGTTCAACAACTGGGCCATCACCGTGCCCTACATGAAGAAGACCGGCATCAACTTCAAGCAGGTCTTCGAGTACTGCAAGAACCATGACCAGAAGACCCTTGCAAAGAGAGCGCCTCTGCACGAAGTACTTCTCGAAATGGTCATCTCTCACCTGCCGAACCCGTTGGAGGCACAGAAGTTGAGGATTCCGGTCATCTGGCACGGGGACCTCGAGTCTACATTCGGCAAATCCATGATGACATGCAACCCAGACGGACCAGTGGCGTTCATGGTCACCAAGATCATTGTCGACCCGCACGCAGGTGAAGTCGCCGTCGGTCGTCTCTACAGTGGCAAGATCATCAAAGGACAGGAACTCTGGGTCAGCGGCATGCCGAACCCGAACCGAGCGCAGCTCGTGTCCCTCACGGTCGGTGCTGATAGGATCCCGGTGGAGGAGATCGATGCGGGCAACGTTGTCGCCGTCTCAGGGCTCAAGGATGCCATCGCCGGTTCCACGGTATCCAGCGATCCAGCCATGGTGTCTTTCGAGAAGATCGTGCACTACTCCGACCCCGTGGTGACTGTCGCGATCGAGGCAAAGCACACGAAGGATCTGCCTAAGCTGGTCGAGGTGCTCAGGACAATCGCTAAGGCAGACCCGTCCATACAGGTCGAGATCAACCAAGAGACCGGGGAGCACCTGATGTCCGGCATGGGTGAGCTGCACCTGGAGATCACCAACTACAGGATCGTCAACGAGCACAAGGTCGAGATAAAGACCTCCCAACCGATAGTCGTCTTCAGAGAGTGCGTAGGCGGCAGGGGAGGGCCGTTCGAGGGGAAGTCCCCGAACAAACACAACAGGTTCTACATCGAGGTCGAACCTCTCAGCCCAGCCGTCGTGCAGGCAATCAGATCAGGCGAGATCGAGACCGAGGGAAAGATCAAAGACGCCAAGGCACTCGGAAGGAAGCTCCAGGAGCTGGGTTTCACCAAGGAGGAGGGGAAGAGCGTGGTGGCATTACACGGCACCAACATCCTTATGGACATGGCCAAGGGCATCCAATACTTGCATG
>JALHSX010000008.1 GCA_022865445.1 Thermoplasmata archaeon
CATTCGTCAGGTCGACAGGGCCGAATCCAGCGGCGCATTTCGAGAAGTGCTCGATCGCGTCCTCGTACATTCCTCGGCCGATGAACACGTTACCCAGCTCCATGTGGGCCAGGAGCATCCCCTTCGAATCCATCACGGTCATCGCATCCATAGCGCTCTTTTCGAGCAGCTCCTGGGCTTTCGGATAGTTGCCGAGCTTGCTCTCCACAACCCCGAGACCGCGCAAAGCCTTTGCCCTGATCCCTGGGAGCTCTCTCGCCTGCTCCAACGCTTCCGAGAGCAGCTCAGAGGCCCGCTTCAACTCCCCCTTCTTGCTCTTGATCTTCCCCATCTCGACAAGAGCCTCGGCCATCAGCCGGCTCTCCCCCTCTCTGGACACCTTCTCGAGCAGAGACCATGCAGCGTCGTACTCTCCCACCATGCTAGCGGTGCGCGCCTTCAGCAGCATGACGGAGTGCGCATACTTGGGTTTCGACGCCTCGAAGAAAGACAACGTTTCCCATAGACGCTGAACATTGCCATCAGCGAGCAGATCCTCACTCGTCCTCGACATCATCATCTCCGCTTCGAGAACGCGGTTTGCCCGGATCAGGTGGAAGAGCCGCTCTTGCGGATTGTCTGCCTTCAGATAGTAATCCGCGGCGACGCTGTGCCACCTCCCACGTTCCTCCTTGGTCATCGAACTGTAGACGAAATCGCGGAGGGACGCATGGATCTCGAATCTTCCCGGAGCGACTTCCCTGAGCATCGAACCTCTCCTGGCCTGACGCAGCTCTCTTGGAATCGCATCCGCCGAGAATGGTTGCTGGAAGATTGAAGCGAGCTGCAACAGGGATTTTTCATCTTCGGGAAGGCCAGCGTAGAATTTCTCCTCGAAGAATCTGGCGACCTGGTATTTGGCACCCGTGGGACTGGACTCCGTAACCATCTCAAGCGATAGCGGGTGGCCGTGTGTCACGCGGGTCAGCTCGTCCGCGATCGACCCTTCGATGTTCCGAGACCTTAGCAGCTCGAGGGCCGCCTTCTTCTCGAGGCCCCCAAGCTATATCTCTGTGACCTCCTTTCTCGCGACCATATCTGACGCGTCGTAGAACTTCGGACCTGCCTCTGATGTCACGATCATCTTCGCTGAGCCGCAGCTATGTTTGAGCATCTTGAGGAACTCTTGGAAGTTGTCGGAGGCGTCGACATCGTCGAACACGAGCGTGTATCCGTTCTCAGCCAGCTCCTCGTTCAGCAAGAAACTCAGCTCGCCGAATTCGAATTTTCCCGATGCGAGATATGTTGCGAGCCTCCTGCTGCCGTTCTCGTCAAAGAATCTGCCGAGCGCGTCTGCGAGTGTTCGAGGCACGTCCCAAGGCTTTGCAGAGTACCAGAAAACCCTCTGCCCCGACAACCCTGATACCGCCTTCGCGACGAGTGTGGTCTTGCCTATGCCGGCTATCCCTCGAATCGAGAGCACCTTCAGAGTCGGTGAGGCCAACGCTTGGTTGACTTCCTCAAGCTCCTTCCCGCGGCCGAAGAAATCTCTCACCGTCGGCAGAGGTGAAGAGCGCCTGACGGATTTGGATCTCGAGATCGATTCGGGGGATACCTTTGTGGCATCGACCATAGGTATGATGGAGTTGTCTCTGACGTACTGGAGCACGTCGGCCGCCATCGACTTGCCGTTCGTCATGAGGAAGTAGACCTTCCGCCTCGCCTTCCCCTTCCGGACATGCTTCAACGTCTCGTCCACGATCCCGGATGCCTTCAGCTTCTTGAGCTCGATTGCCGCATGTGCCCTCGAGATCGAACAAGCCTGCGCGATCCCGTCTTGGGTGACATCGAACGGTGCCTCGTACTTGTCCTCGTACTTCACGTAGTTGTTCAGATGATACAGAATGCGTTCCGAGACGGTCAGTTCACCAGCCATGCCTCCACCTTGCGTCCGAACAAACCTAGGTAACGATATTTAAAGACAATTACTACATGCTGTCGTCGATGAAAGACACCTTGACAGGGTCATCCGCTTTCCTTCTCGGGCACGGACCTAGGTTTCTCCTTCACCAGCAGCAGGACCAGCGTCACCGTGAAAATCCCGAGGCCGCCTGATATGAGGAACGGCACCATCGTGCCTGAGAACGGGTCCGGGAGACCGATGTCCTTGGCGAAGAATGCGTCGAGCAGCAGGCCCCCCATGGGCGCGCCTAGGACAGACCCGAAATTGGACATGGATTCGAGCATCCCGATCAGTCTCCCCCGGACTTCTTCTGGAACGGTGTCCGCCTGAAGGGCTCTCAGAGCCGGGCTGGACACCTGGAATGCCATGCTACGCACCGCAAGCAACAGGAGAATCACGAGCAACACGCCGCCGAACGGGATGAGGATCGTTCCCACGAAAGAAAGATAACCGCCTATGACGAACAGCTTCTTCCTGCCAAATCGATCTGAGAGTCGCCTCGCCGGAAACGCGACCAAGGCCCCGAGGCCCATGGCCGTACCGATGATGACGGAGATGATGTCGGCCTCGAGCCTGGGGTATTCCAACAATAGAAAGAGTGCCATGAGCGGGCCGATGCTTGCGAAGGAGAACCCCTCCATGGCGGCATTTGCATAGAGCACTTTGAGGTTCCTCTGACCCTGTTTGTCCATGCCGTCTGGTCGGAGGAGCTTCCCAAAGGACATCTTGTGACGGTCTTTTGCAGGTGATCTCGCGTCCGTCACATTCGCCCAGACCATGATCGCCCCGATCAACGCGACAATGGCTGTGAAATAGAACGGAAACTTGAAGCTGTCCGTTACGGAGAAGCCGAGATACTCTGACGCCACGAAATACAGTCCACCGCCTATGAACGGCCCGACGACCATCCCGAGGTTCGATGCCATCACGATCTTGTAGAGCGAAGCTCCCCGGCTCGCAACGGGACAGGAGTCTATCACGAGCGCTTCGCTAACGGGCCAGACCATCGCGCTCGCCACGCCCTGCAAGCCCCGTACCAAGATGAGCCCAGACCAGGAAGTAGGCACAGTGAACAAGACTGCGAGCAAAGCGTAGAGGAAGCTGCCGATCAATATGAGCCGCTTCCTGCCAATCCTGTCCGAGAGGTTGCCGAATGGAGCTGCTAGAATCGCTCTGGGGAGAACAAAGGACGAGAATAGAATTCCGACCTCCAGCCCTCCGCCACCAAGAAGCTTGACGTACTGCGGGAAGAGAGGCATTATCAGTCCGAAGCCGAGGCTGATGATGAAATCGAGTGACGCTAGGTAGTTTACGTTCTTTCTCGCTTCGCTCTCACTCAACAGACACGAGTTCAAGAGAACCTTACCTCGACGAGCCAATCAGCCGAACAAGTCGACCCCTGCTCGCATGTTCTTCAGGATGATTGGAACCAGGGATTTGTTCGTAGCCCTCATACCACAGTCGGGGTGTGCGTATGCGATATTCTCTCGGCCGACCTTGCTGGCTATCTCCTTCAGCTTCGCAGCAAC
>JALHSX010000009.1 GCA_022865445.1 Thermoplasmata archaeon
GAAAGAAGGTGTCTGAGAGGCCGGTGTGGTGGGGATTGTTAAAAATCGTTTCTTGCTTAGGAGGAAAGTCGAGACACCAGCCTAAGACACCGAACCATCTCTACCTGCGTCTGCTATAAGAGCGTTTCCCGGCGACATTGGGCCGTGTACCTACCAGCCGAAGGCTCGGCAGGGATGTCAGAGTCCCATCCGTATGACTTCGGACAGGAAGTTCGAGGAGTGTATGCTGTCCTCCAGGTCCCTGACCACAGCATCGTCGGTCTCCGACACGCTGAGGAGTTCAGTACGCTCACCGCCGAAGAACAAAACGACTAACATTCTCTCCTTCGAATTTAATTCCGCGATGCCGAAATCGGAGGTCGGAGAGGATATCATCCGCTGCACCGAAAGGCCGCACGCCTTCGCAATCGACTTCAGGAGCGGGTCGAGTTCGGTTGGAGCTACCTCTGTCCTCACGAGCGCGAGGCTCATAGGATGAAGCCTAGAGTATTTCCTGATCCTCTCGAGCTCCTTCTTCGGGAGCAATCTCGGAGGGCTCATCGACCGACTCTAACCTTGCTTTCTTAGATAACATTTGCGCATGAGAAACGCGTCCACAGGAACCGGCGCTTCGACTGCATGTATTATGTAATCTTTATTATGCATCAAGACAATGCACTATCAGACGGGGATGGGAAGTCATGTGCACTGAAAGAGACTGCAGTATTTTCCGAGGAATGCTGATAGCGTGTGACGCTTGCGAAAGAGTGTCCGAGACCAAGAGCCAGATGTCGAGCATGCCTCGCCATGCGATGAATTCTCCTTCAGTGCGCTGATCACTTCTCGTGCGTCTGTTTTATCCGGTCCGCGACTGCGATCGAGTCCTTCTTCAGCTCGAGAGTCATGAAATCCCGAGCTGCCACCGTCTTCACCCCAGATCTTTCCTCTATCCACTTCGCCTGCGTCTCAGGATTCTCCTGGATAACGCGCATGCCGAAGTGGGTTATGACCGCCAGCTCTGGCTTGAGCTTCTCGATCAGATAGCCTGCGTCCTCAGTGCTCAGGTGATGCGGGATCCTCTGGCCGAGCGGCCTCGTCACGCATGCGATGAGGACTCTGCAATGCTTGTGCGCCTTGATGACCTGTTCGACGAGTTGAGTGTCAGAGACATAGGAGACCATGCCGGCAGTGGTCTGGATCCTGAATCCGATCGAACTTGTGTCCGAATGAGCGGAGGGCGTGGCGAAGATCTCGAGAGGCTTGAGCCCGATCTTGTTGAACGGCGCCATGATCTTGACTACCTTGGGCTTTGCGAGGTGGTACTTGGATATCGCGGGGCCGAAATCGCCGTTGCCATCGATGACGCTCAGGCTGGCGAGCAGGACTCCCTGCTTGCGCGTCCCCCCTTCAGTCATCGCCTCGATGAGTATCTCGGCGTCGAGGTAGTGGTCCGGATGGCAATGAGATATGAGGATCGCGTCAGTGGCCATGGGGTCGATCCCTACCGAGCGCATCCTGACGAGAGCTCCCGGGCCTGGATCTATGTGAAGGTTCCTCTGGTCCTCGATGTATATCCCGCCCGTGGCGCGCGCCTGATAAATGGTC
>JALHSX010000070.1 GCA_022865445.1 Thermoplasmata archaeon
ATTGTAGGCAATGACAGACTCGTGGGCATACTCTCGCTTCAAGAGGTCGCGCCAGTACTTTGAGACGACGAATATGTGCTTGCTATGTGCAACGGCCCGCTTCTCGAATTCGAAAAGTCTTGGTTCCGCGAAGTCGTCGACGTGATGTACCGTCCGAAACACAGGCGCGTAGATCATTTCTCGCTCTTTCATTCTGTCGAGCGCTGTGCCTCCAACGCAATCCTGTGCGTGATATATGTCCGCATCTCTTGGAAGGTTCTTCACGTACGAGTCTATCATGTTCTCGAGGCGGGTGATGAGTTCGTGGTGCCAAACATAGGGAAATATATTGAACGGTACAGATACTTCACGAAAGTACCCCTTCATCGAGTCTGGGTCGTCCGCGCGAGCGAGCGAATACAGGGTGATCTCAACACCCGACGCCCGCAGCCTCTCCGCCAGCTTAAGCGCATGCACGACGCCGCCCCTCGGCCGTGTGCTGTAGGTCAACATCGCGACTTTCAAGCTCTCCATCCTTCCTCATCAATGCAGTCAACGGATAATTCCTTTCTCTTCGAACGGACCTGGGCAGTTGCCCACTTCTGAACGTGGCGAGGCTTGTTCGGGAGTCCAAGTTTGTCCGTTGCTTTTGTCGCTGGCGCGCGGTAACTGGGAAATGTTATTAAGTCCGGGGCATTTATCCCTGTATCGTTGCCAGCAGTCGGTCTGCCCAGGCTGCGGTGATGGTGTCTGGCCTGGGCCGCGCGATCTGCTTCTGGTCGCTCGCTGAAGACTCGGGCGTTCGGCAGGAGCAACACGCAGCGTCAATCTGTTTCGGTGCGGGGGGAAGATGCTCATGGGGGCGAACACCTCAGCCAAGAAAACCAACGAGCAACTGCTATGGTTTGAGGAGATAACTCTCAAGGACCTACCGAAGGTCGGCGGAAAGAACGCATCGCTGGGAGAGATGATACGCCATCTCACCAGCAAGGGCATCAAAGTGCCCGAGGGTTTTGCAATCACGACAAAGGCATTCGCTGAATTCGTGGACAACTCGGCGCTTGAGGGGAAGATCAATGCTGCACTCGAAGGACTCGACCCAGATAATCCATCAGACGTTGCCGAGAGAGGGAAGAAAGTCAGGAAGATGTTCCTCGAGTCTCCCTTCCCGCCTGAGCTCCAAAGGGAGATTGAGTACGGCTACTGGGAACTCGGGCGCAAGCTGAACATTCCCAACCCGAGCGTCGCCATAAGGTCGAGCGCAACATCCGAGGACCTTGAGGGCGCGTCGTTCGCGGGCCAGCACGAGACCATGCTGAATGTTCGGGGCGAGACCGCCGTTCTCAAAGCTATCAAGCAATGCTTCGCCTCACTCTTCACCGATAGGGCGATTGCGTACAGGGTCCACAAAGGATTCGGACAGATCGGCAACCTTCTCTCCGTTGGGGTCCAGCGTATGGTCCGAAGCGACCTGGCATGTTCTGGAGTGATGTTCACGCTCGACACGGAGAGCGGCTTCGACAACGTCGTCTACATCACTGGGTCTTGGGGCCTGGGCGAGATGATAGTCCAAGGAGCAGTGAACCCCGACCAGTTCTACGTATTCAAACCGTCGATAGGCAAGTTCGAGGACCCTATAATCGAGAAGAAGCTCGGGAGCAAGCAGCAGAAACTCGTGTACGCAGAGAAGGGCCCGGGCATGATGGATGTTGAAGTCTCTGAGGCAGATCGTCAGAGGTTCGTGCTGTCGGACGAAGAGATAGTCAAGCTTGCGGAGTGGGCGTGCATCATAGAGGATCATTACAAGAAGCACATGGACATCGAGTGGGCGAAGGACGGGATCACAGGTGAGATGTACATCGTCCAGGCAAGACCGGAGACTGTCCACGCGGTCAAGACTCAGAACGTATTGGAGACCTATGTGCTCGAGGACAAGGGTGAAGTGCTTACCCGCGGCGAGGCGGTCGGCAGCAAGATCGGCAAGGGCCTCGTGAAGGTTCTGGAAAGCGCATATGAGATATCAGAGTTCAGAAAGGGCGAGGTCCTCGTGACTGACAAGACCGACCCCGACTGGGAACCGATAATGCGGATAGCCTCGGCTATCGTGACGGACAGAGGCGGGAGAACATGCCATGCTGCAATCGTTTCCCGGGAACTCGGGATCCCGTGCATAATAGGGACAGGGACGGGCTCCAGGGTCCTCAAGACAGGCCAGGAAGTGACCATCGATACGTCCGAAGGTCAGGGGCTTGTGTACGCCGGTCTCTTGAAGTTCAGGATAGACAGGACGAATCTCGCTAGTCTGCCAACGACCAAGACCAAGATAATGATGAACGTGAGCGTCCCAGAGCACGTCTTCACCCAGGGGCAGATACCGTGCGATGGCGTCGGTCTCGCAAGGCTCGAGTTCATCATCATGGCCCACATCGGAATCCATCCGCTAGCGCTCATCGAGTTCGAGAAGCTGAAGAAGAAGGCGGAGACGGACCCGGACATCGCCAAGATGGTGGACAAGATCGAGGAATTGACTCACGGATACGACAACAAGGAGGACTTCTTCGTCGAGAAGCTCGCATGGGGCGTCGGCAAGATCGCAGCGACCTTCCATCCTCGGGACGTCATCGTCAGATTGTCCGACTTCAAGACGAACGAATATGCGAGCCTCCTCGGCGGTACGCTCTACGAACCGACGGAGGAGAACCCGATGATAGGCTGGCGAGGAGCTTCGCGGTACTACGCCGGTCATTTCAAAGAGGCGTTCAAACTGGAGTGTGTGGCGCTGAAGCGTGTGAGGGACAAGAAAGGCCTCACGAACGTGAAGGTCATGGTGCCGTTCTGCAGGACGCCGGAAGAGGGGAAGAAGGTCATCCACACGATGGCTGAGTTCGGGCTGACGCAGGGGGAGAACGGCCTCGAGGTCTTCATGATGGCAGAGATACCGAGCAACGTCGTTCTCGCAGAGGAATTCGCGGACGTGTTCGACGGGTTCTCGATCGGCTCAAACGATCTCACTCAGCTCATGCTAGGCCTCGACCGAGACTCGGAGCTCGTATCCCATCTCTACGACGAGCGCAATCCTGCGGTCAAGCGCATGATAGCGTCGGTGATCGAGAGGGTGAAGAAGAAGGGCAAGAAGATAGGGATATGCGGTCAGGCGCCGTCAGACTTCCCCGATTTCGCGGAGTTCCTGGTCGAATGCGGGATAGACAGCATGTCCCTGAACTCAGACAGCGTGATCAAGACCAGGCTGTTGGTCGCCGAGAAGGAAAAGGCTCTCGGACATTGATACTGGCCTGAGTTACTTCAGGTTACAGTATCACTTTTGATAACATTTATTAGCACACACGGTGTTAGAGGTAATGGTAATCCTCCCCCCTTTTTCTGTTCACTCGTGGCGGGAGCTATCGCTGATCACTAGAACTGCTTGAGGGATCGGATCTTCTTCGTTTTCGGTTTGGAAAGATCGACCTCTTTGAACCATATCGAGAGGAGGAATAGTCCTACAGGCGCTGCTACCAGGGCTAGTATAAGCAGGCTCTCCCGAGTGCCCCACTCCGTTGCCACGAAACCGAATCCAATCTCGATAGGAGCCAGGACGACAGTGAACAACAGAGTCGCTATCGAGACCACGGTGGATCGGTGCTCCGAATCTACCCTCCGGTTGATGTAGCCGTTTGTGATGGGGCTAACGAGGGACGCGATCCCGTAGATGAGATACTGTATGACTATCGCCCATGCCGACTTCATAAGGAAGACAATGCCAAAGGATCCGATTATCGCTATCAGGATAAACAGAAGGGACTTCTTCTCTCCAAGCATATGCTCTATCCTGCCCGCCTGCGTTGCAACGATCCCTCCGACTATCGTGAAGCTCCCAATGAACAGACCGATGTAGAAGTAGTTCAAGTTCAAGTCGTCGTTCATGTAGACGGATCTGAAGACGGCCATCACATACAGGAGGATCTCGATCACGATCTGGAAGGCGATCACCGCCAGTATCGCCCTGGATGATATGACCTGCTTCCACCCAACGCTCAACTGGATTCTGAACGATCCGAACTTCGTGCGATCGACCTTCGGCTCTTTCAGCAATAGGACGGTGAACGAGCCCAGCAACGCGACGAATGCGCTGAATATGAGCGTCAGGTCAAGGCGGTTCGGCAGGATCCATTGGACGGTCACTCCACCAACGACACAAGCGACCGCGGTCATCACAGACATCACGGACCATGCCTTGGCGCTCACTCCGATGAACTCGCTCGCGCGGTTAAGTTCCAGTAGCGTGTCATAGAGGAAGGGCGTGTCCCCGCTCACAACGAAGCATATCCCGGTTGCCCAGACGATGTTGGAGATCAGGAACTCCCAGAATTCAGTGCTGAAGCCGAACGCCATGACGCCTGCGACAACCAAGACCTCGCCGATGAACAGCATCGCTTTGCGGCCATACTTGTCTCCGAGAAGGCCTGCTGGCAACTGGAAACATATCATCGTGGACCAGAACGCAGCGTCTACCACCGTCAGGAGGAAGAGGCTGTCAAGATGATTGTTTGCCCAGAGCGTCCAGAATGGTATCCAGAGGGAGAACGAAGTGACCGCCCTGAAGAGGTAATACCTTCTTATGCGGTCGTCTCCCGCTGCCATGGCGCATCGTATCTCCAATCCTCTACTTGCTGTTGATGCTCGGCGATTGCGGAATTTCGTAGTCGCAATGAGAAAAGAGTTAGAGCTGAGGGGAACAAGAACCCCCCAGCCTTCGGGTTTTCTTCTAGAGCTTCTTCTCTTTGTAGTTCATGCCGAACTTCGGAAGCATCTTGATGAATGGGTCTGGATCCATCATCTCCGGCGGGAAGACGCCCTTCATGCCTATCTTCCCCTGCGCGAACAGGATTGCACCTATTGCCGCTGGCACTCCAACGGACCATGCGGTAGCACTGTTGTTCCACTGGTCGAAGCACTTCTTGTGGTCCAACGACGTCCAGCCGTAGTATCCTGAGTCCTTGCCGTCCTTCTTGCCTTTGACGACCGCGCCTATCGCGCACTGGCCTCTGGCGAGGTGGCCTAGCGTGGACGGGTCTGGCAGGACAGCGTTGACAACATCTCTCGGCGCGACGCTCACATCCTTGACCTTGATCTTGTTCGGGTTGTCCAGGCCGAGCTTGCCGATCATCTTGATCGCGTCGACGTACTCATCGCCGAGTGCGATCTTGAAGTCCGTGTACTGGCAGCCCTTCCCGAGGACCTCTCCAATGTACGTTCCCAGAGTCTCAGACTCTTCGTGCGCTACGTTGTAGATCGGGACCTTTCCGACGCCATCTGGGAAGTCGAAAGTCTCTTTGTTCTCGAACGAACCGTACTTCCTGTACTTCCCGTCCTTGAAGTAAGTCGCAGGCATGAGCACTTCCTCGATCAGGGTCTCAGGGGACCACAGAGGTGCGAAGTCGTAACCCTCGACAAATCCGTTGTCTCCATCTCGAATGAGTATCTCCTTCACGGAGTCCATCTTGTCTGCGCCCTTCCTAGCGAACAGGTTCGACAAGCCGGGGTCGCATCCGATTCCAAGCATACCCATGATGCCCAACTTCTTCCACGCGGCGTCCTTCTTCAGATACAGGAATGACGGGGGCGCGGGCTCCACGACTCCTCCCGGAGGAGTCTTGTCGATCGCGATGTCCCACGCAGTGTCCAGATAGTTGACCTTGGCCTTCTCGCAGGCCTCCATTATTTCAAAGTTGAACCTCGGTATCGCGAGGTTGCAGACGAGGTCGAGTCCCTTGAACGCCTTGGTCATCGCCGAGACATCCGAGGCGTCGAGCTTCACGACGCTCACCTTGTCCGATCCAATCTTCTTCTCCAAACGCTTTCCCTTCTCAGGATTCCTTGCCCCGAGAATGACCTTGTCGAACTCTTCTGAGCCGGCAAGGCACTGTGCAGTCACAGATCCGATTGCACCAACGCCCAAAACCATAGCCTTCATTTTGTCACATACACCGAAAGATGCTGGCAGTCTCCCCCCCAGGCATCCTCCATTTGCTGATAGCCGAGACCGTATTTAAGTTTCGCTAGGAAAGGCTGGGACGCTGAGCGCCAATCATGGATATGGCATCAGCTAGCATGCCTTGAATCACAGACCCGGTCTATGGTTCCCATTGCTCGGAGTATGGATGAATCACGGTGGGCAGTTCAGAGCTTCTTCTCCAAGCAGTTCATGCCGTACTTGGGCAACATCTTGACGAAGGGTTGCGGATCGAGCATCTCTGGCGGATACACTCCCTTCTGCTTGATCTTGCCTTGAGCGAACAGGATGGCCCCTATCGCAAATGGGACGCCGACAGAGTATCCCGTCGCACTGTGTCCGTACTTCTTGTGGCAGTCTTCATGGTTAAGCTGGGTCCAGATGAAATAGCCCACATCCTTTCCGTCCTTGACTCCCTTGACGGCTGTTCCGACAGCGCAATCTCCTTTTGCCCTGTCCGCGAGAGTCGAGGGGTCAGGCAACACGGCAGACACGACATCTCTCGGAGCCACCTTGACTCCCTTGACATCGACCGGTTTCGTGCTGTCCAATCCGAGCTTGCCAAGAACGTTGATCACTTCGACGTAGTCGTCTCCCAGTGCAATCTTGAAGTCGCAATAGTCGCAGCCTTTCCCCAGAACCTCTCCTATGTAGGTCGGGAGCGTTTCTGCTTCCTCATGGTCCACATTGTATATGGGGAGCTTGCCAACTGGATCAGGAAACTGGAACAGCTCCTTGCCACTGAATGGAGGAAGCTTCCTGTAGTGCCCGTCTGCGTAGTATGTCGCGGGCATGAGAACCTCCTCTATTAGCGTCTCTGGAGACCACAATGGCGCGAAGTGGTGACCAGCAACGGCTCCGTTGTCGCCATCTCTTACGAGTATCTGTTTCACTCTGTCCATCCTATCTGCGCCCATCCTCGCGAAGAGGTTCGACAGCCCCGGATCGCAGCCGAGTCCGATCATTCCGGCAAGTCCTGCCTTCTTGAATTCCGCGTCCAGTTTGATGAATTCCATCGCCGGGGTCTTCTCGATTATCTCCCCCGGCTTCGTCTTGTCCAGCGCCACGTCCCATGCCATGTCACTGTAATTGGCTTTGGCCTTGACACACGCCTTCATGATGTTCATGTTGAACCTTGGTATGACAGCGTTCAGCACGATGTCAATGCCTTTGAAAGCCTTTGTCAGAGAGTCAATATCGGATGCATCGACCTTCTGCACGGTGACCTTGTCGTTCGATATCTTCTTCTCAGCCCTTCTTGCCCTCTCGATGTTCAGGTCTGCCAGAACGACTCTGTCGAATTCCTCGGAATGACCAAGGACCTCGGCAGTGACTGAGCCGACAGCTCCCGTCCCCAATATCATCGCCTTCATTTTTTCACAAATACCTCGGCCGCTGGTTGTCAACACCAGGGTCCGCTTGTTGCGCGAATGCTGAGACCTTATTTAAGCTTCGCGGGGCGCTTTGAGGCGCTACCGTGATGAAGGCCGTCTGGACTCGAGCTTTTTCGTGCTGGGGAACCTTGAGAGATCCCTGTGCGGCAGGAACATTGCCTGCGCAAACTCCTGTTGGAAGTCCTTCTCGGCCGCGAGTTCGATGTACTCCACCTTGCGAGAGAGCTTATCCGTCAAATCCCTCATCTTGGTGGATTTCAAACACATCCTGGCTCCTGACCCTGCGGCGTTCCCTATGAATCTGATCCTGTCGACAGGGACATCTGGGTACATCCCAATGCGTATGGCGCTACTCGCGTCGACATAGGTTCCAAAAGCTCCAGCTGCGTATATGTTCTTGAGACTGGAAGGCTTGAGCCTCAACCGTTTCATCAGTATGGAGACACCGGCGAAAATGGCCGCCTTGGCTAGCTGTATCTCCTGGACATCGTGCTGGGTGATCGAGATGTTGTAGCCAGATATCGTCTCCTTGCCCTGAGCGATTATGAACTCCGCCTGTCCATCTGCCGTCGTCCTCGTGCGCGGATTCGATTCGGAAACGATGATTTTGCCCGAAGGCTCTAGGATGCCTGCCCCGAAGAGCTCCGAGACAGCGTCCACTATTCCAGAACCGCATATGCCTCGAGGCTGCGCATCGTCTATTGTCCTGAGCCGGACCTCATATGAAGCCGGGTCTACCCACACTCGTTCGATGGCACCGGTTGATGCCCGCATGCCGAACTTTATGTGAGCGCCTTCGAAAGCGGGTCCGGATGCGCACGAGCAGCTTACCAGCCTCTCTTTGTTGCCCGCGATTATCTCCGTGTTCGTGCCGATGTCGATCATCATCCCGATTTCCCTGTCGTCGTACAATCCGCTGGACAGGAGGTCCGCGACCGCGTCCGCCCCAACGAACCCTGCTATGTTCGGGAGCGATGAGACTTTGCCGAACGGATATGTGTTCAGCCCGACGTGAGGAGGATTCACCGACAACGATGTCCTGACAGCAGGGGCATACGGGGCTGCTGCCAGATGGGTCGTCGGGATGCCGAAGAAGATGTGATGCATGGCCGTGTTCCCGACGACCATGACCTCGAGGATGTCGTCTGGGATGAGTCCCCTATCTGCGCACAGCTTGAAGATCAGCGTGTTGAGTCCGTGGGCGACTACCCGTTGAAGTTCTTCCAGTCCTTTGGGATTCTTGTTAGTGTAGGCGATCCTCGACATGAGGTCCTCGCCGAAAGGTATCTGCGGGTTTGGCGAGCTCTCATTGCCGAGCACCTCGCCAGTGCGCAAATCGAGAAGGTAGGCGACGACCTTCGTCGTCCCAATGTCCGCCGCTATCCCAAACAACCGTGCGGTAGTGTCTCCTGGCTCCGCACGGACGATCTCCTTGTCCCTGAAGATGGTGACCGTGGTGGTCCAAGAGCTGCTTCTGAGAGCTTCGGGAAGATGCCTGTGGACGCCCGGCGACACCTCCAACTGTCTCTTTACCTTGATTTTCAGAACCTGCAAAAGCCTATCATCATCAGCCCTTAGGTCACGTAGCGTCGCGGGAGGGATTTTCAATACGTACTTATGCATGGCGGGCAGGAGATCGATCTTCCTCTCGATGCCGGAAGCCAAGAGCCTGTGGTGCCCTCTCATGCTATCCTCGGGCACAGTGACGGTGATATTGGCGGGCGAGGCAACCCTTGCCTGACACGCTAGCCTGACCCCATCCTTCAGTTCACGCTTGTCGAGAATCCGCTTTTCGCTCTCGGTCACCTTCCCAAGAGCCTTCCCTCCCGATTTCACGATGACCTTGCACTTCCCGCATTTGCCGAGGGAACTGCAGATGGATTCGAGTGCCACGCCAGAATCCCTGGCAAGGTCCAGAAGACTGCTGTCCTTCCTTGCTTCGACCTTGGCACCGATCGGTTGGAAGTGAACAAACGGACTAGACATGGCAATCACCCAGTATCCTGATGGTGAGTGGCGATATAGCTTCTCGCACGATTGATTCGAGTGCGTCTTTGAGGGCACTGGAATCGGTCGCCGAGCACTCTCTTGGATATTTGTATGTTATGGATTTCCATTTCCCCGCAATGTAGCTCCAGCAACCATTTTATACCAAAACCATCTACTGATTCTGCTCTTTTCAACCGAAAGGGCCGATGAATGATGACGGTGCTCACGCACCTGAAGGAGGTATCAACTTGGCGAAGCCAGTATATGTGAAGTTCGAGATGCCGAAGGATCTAGCTGACAAGACGTACGAACTGGTAGAGCTGGCCAGAGACGGCGGCAAGATACGCAAGGGTACGAATGAAGTCACGAAACTCGTTGAGAGGGGCGAAGCACTCATGGTCATAATGGCCGAGGACGTCTCACCTCCCGAGATACTCATGCACATGCCCGCTCTTTGCGAAGAGCGGAACGTGCCGTACGCTTTTGTTCCGAGCAAGGCAGAACTCGGCAACGCGTGCGGGCTCGAGAAGCCGACAGCCGCGGTCGCGATACTAGACGCCGCGAAGGGCAAGCCAGCACTCGATGAGCTGTCAGAGAAACTGAAGGCGCTGAAGAAGTAGGTGGCCTAGAATGCCAGAAAACGATAGCATACCATCAACGGTCGTCGAGGTCATCGGCCGGACGGGCATGACAGGCGAGGCGACCCAGGTGAAGGTCAGGGTAATGGACGGCAGGGACAAGGGTCGTATCATCACCCGGAACGCTATGGGTCCCATAAGGGTCGGCGATGTGTTGATGCTGAAGGAGACCTCGAGAGAGGCGAGGAAGCTCGGCGTTCGCTGAGCGTCCTGCATCAGGGGTGATATTCGATGGTCGAGCGAAGAGTGTGCACGTTCTGCGGTGAAGAGATCGAGCCGGGAACGGGCAGGATGTACATCAAGAAGGACGGGGTCGTCTACAACTTCTGCACCTCCAAGTGTTTCAAGAACAAGGTTATCATGGGTCGCCTTCCGAGAAGGACTACCTGGACCCAGTATTATGCACGGGAGAAGCAGATTAGGATGAAGGGTGAGCCTGAAGCACCGGCGGAACGGCCGAAGGCTCGAAAGGTCAAGAAGGCGGAGGGGAAGGAAGAGAAGAAGCCCGAGCCGAAGAAGGAAGGGACCAAGGCCCCCGCGAAAGAGGAGAAGCCGAAGACCGAGGAGAAGAAGCCGGCTCCGAAAGAGCCTGCTACGAAAGCCACCGTGAAGAAGCCTGAGGCCGCAAAGACGGAGAAGCCGAAGCCGAAACCGGAGCAGAAGGACAAGGCGGCTGAGGGTGGCAAGGCATGATCGAGAAGACATTTGCGATGGTGAAGCCAGACGGAGTCCAGAGAGGACTTGTCGGCAGGATCGTACAGAGGTTCGAGGACAGGGGATTCAAGATCATCGCCATGAAGATGATGAAGATCCCGAAGGAGCTGGCCGAAAGGCATTACGAGGAACACAAGGGCAAAGGATTCTACGAGCCTCTGCTGTCGTACATAACCTCGGGGCCCGTCCTGTGCATGGCCATCGAGGGAGAGAACGCAATCGCCGCAGTGAGGACGATGATGGGCAAGACGAACCCCCAAGACGCAACTCCGGGGACGATTAGAGGCGATTTCTCCCAGGTCACGGGAAGGAACATCGTGCACGGCTCTGACTCTTCCGAGAGCGCCAAGCGCGAGATCAAGCTGTTCTTCAACGACTACGAGATCCAGAAGTACGAGAAGATCGACGAGGTCTGGCTGTTCGAGAAGTAACCTCGTGAGGAAACCCCTTCCATCCGTTTGCGCCGCATTCTCATCTGCGCGGGTTAATTTGATATAACCTATGACCATTGGTGAGATGTATGGCCATCCGGCATCCGATAGTCTCTGTGATGGGTCACGTCGATCATGGCAAATCAACGATTTTGGACATGATCAGGGGCACCGAGGTTGTCAGCCGTGAGGCCGGGGGAATAACCCAGCATATCGGAGCCACCGATGTCCCCATCGAGACGATCTACAAGCTCTGCGGGCCGCTGATAGGCGACCATAAGTTCTCCGTCCCCGGCCTGCTCTTCATAGACACTCCTGGACACTACTCGTTCGTCACTCTGAGGACCAGGGGCGGCGCTCTAGCCGACCTCGCAGTTCTCGTCATCGATATCAACGAGGGTATGAAACCGCAGACAATCGAGTCGATAAACATACTGAAGAAATTCAGAACCCCGTTCTTGATCGCAGCCAACAAGATAGACCTCATACCCGGTTGGAGACACGAAGAGTGGAAGACCTTCAGCGAGGCTGTCGCCGCTCAGGACCCGAGGGTCGCCGCGGAACTGGAGGAGAAGATATACAATCTCTCGGGCAAGATATTCGACAAGTGCGGTCTGAGCGCAGACCGCTTTGACAAGATCACGGACTTCACGAAGACGGTCGCCATGGTGCCGATCAGCGGAAAGTACGGCGAAGGTCTTCCCGATCTGCTCCTCATGCTTGTCGGACTAGCGCAGAGATTCCTCGGAGAAGATCTCAGAACCGAAGAAGGACCGGGCGAGGGGACAGTCCTCGAGGTCAAGGAAGAGAGGGGGATAGGCACTGCCATCGACTCGATCATCTACCGTGGGACTATCAAGGTCGGAGACCAGATAGTCGTCTCTTCGGTCAAGGACGAGCCAATAGTCGCAAAGATCAAGGGGCTGCAGAGGCCGAGGCCTTTGGACGAGATACGCGATCCGACCCAGCGGTTCGAACGCGCAAAGGAGGTCTCCGCCGCTGCGGGCATACGGATCATCGCTCAGGGCTTGGAGACTGCGATGGCCGGCGGCTCCATCAGGGTCGTCAAAGGAAACCTCGAAGAGCTCAAGGACGAAATCCGCAAGGAGAGTCAGATCAAGGTAGAGCTCGCCGCGGAAGGCATCATCGTCAGGGGAGACGCTATAGGGTCCCTCGAAGCTTTTGCATTCGAGGCCAAACAGGACGACCTCCCGATCAGGAAGATCGATATTGGCAATGTGACTCGGAAGGATGTCGTCGAGGCATCGCACTTCGCCGATCCTCTGCACAGGGCCATTTTCGCGTTCAACGTCGACATAAATGAAGATGCGAAGTCCGAGGCCCTCTCATCTGGCATCAAGATATTCGAGAACGATGTCATGTATCGATTGCTGGAGGACTACAGGACCTGGTGCAAGGAGCGGACGAAAGAGGTCGAGGTCGAGCAGAGGCTCGAGATAGTCTTCCCTGGCAAGATGGTGATAATGAGGGACCATATATTCAGGGTGAGCAAGCCAGCGATCGTTGGTGTCAGAGTCCTTGCTGGCAGGATCCGTCCTGGCCAAGGCTTGGTCAGACAGGATGGAAAAGAAGTCGGCAGGATCAAGAGCATCCGCAGCGGCGAGGAATCGCTCAAGGAGGCGATCGCGGGCGCCGAGGTCGCGATATCGATCGATGACGCGATCGTAGGAAGGCAGATAGACGTTGAGGATGTTCTGCTGGTCGACATCCCGGAAAGTCATGCGCACGAGCTTGCGAACTACGCACTGAAGCAAGATGAGATTGAGGTTCTCGAGCAGCTCGCAGTAATAAAACGAAAGGAGAAGCCGTTCTGGGGAAGATAAATCACTTCTCTGTCGGATACCCGGCCTTCTTCCAGTCCTCCAGGCCACCCTTGAACTCGAGCACGTTCTTGAAACCGTACTTGTCCAGCTTCTGAGCTGCTATCGTGCTCGCTTCGCATTCGAAATTGGAGCAATAGGTCACGAAAGTCCTGTGCTTCTTGTGGACTCTGAGCAAGTGTTGTCCAAGGTGGTCAGATGGGATTGACAAGGCGCCAGGCAAGTGCTCCTTGGCGTATGCCTCGTGTCCGCGCGCGTCTATGAGAACGAAGTCGACGTCCGTGTCCATCATGTTCTTCAGGTATTCTCGCGTGATCTGCTTCATCGCCTTTCCCTACCTGTCGCGGGAAGTCCTTTCGATGACTATAACCATGGCGACGTACACGGTTCGCATGGTCTCCGAATTGGCATACCAGTACTCCATTTCCAGGTCCGAAACCTATATAACTCCTTTCGCATTAGGGCGTGGTACACACCGGAGTGGATTGTTTGGCGGAGTTCAGAGCTGTAATAAGTGATCCAAAAGATGGGAAGTCATATCAGACG
>JALHSX010000071.1 GCA_022865445.1 Thermoplasmata archaeon
GATTGTCCCTGCCAACGAGACCGGGCACACAGAGCCCGATATCGCCATCGAGAGGTGAACGACGGGAAGGCCTGCTCGAGAAAAGACGACTGCCGCCTCGATATCTCCCTTTTCGTACCGCAGGGGAGTTATTGGCGTATGCGTCACCGAGATGATCGGCCGTTTCCTGAGCTCCTTCTCTGAGCCCACGACCGCAGCGGCCATCTTGACCAGGTACTCCGCGTCGACCGTGTCCCCCGCACCGTGCTGGATGTGCTTGCCTGTATAGGCCAGAGACGCAGCATACTCGTGGAGATTCGAGATCTCAGGGGGGATATCGGTAGCGACCACCTCCGCCCAGTAGAGGTCGACCTCGGGCATCGCGTCGCACACTATGGTGAAGTCAATGAGATCGTTGAGCGTTGACTTCCGCTTGCTTTGAGTGTCTACATCCCAGACGTCAGTGGGCTGGCCGTCATTGCATCCTTGTATCCTGTCCGTTGCTGGAAGCCTCAGGTCGTGCGACTTGTCCCTGCCGCACATAAGAAACTCCTTCGGCGCCTTCGTGAGAGCGTCCTTGACCATCCGCTCGGATATCTTGGCGATCTGCAACTTGTGGTCCACCTTGGCGCCGTGGTCTTCGAGCAAAGCCAGCACCTCGGGACTGGTCACCTTGATGCCCACTTCCTCGAGGATCTTAATGGACTCATTGTGGACGACCTCCTCCTCTTCGCGCGTCAGTGGGTTGAAGACAGCTCTCGCCAAGACACATTCCTCGTGTAGGGTGAATCCGTACGGATATAAAAATCAGGAGTTGAGCTGACATGGATATATTGAATTCAGTCAAGGGAGCGACTTCGTTCCGAGACACTCATTCAATAGGCAGCTCGGCAGGCTATGGCGTCAATCGGCGGGGATTGAGCTCGGACCTAGACCCCTATCCTTTTCCTTCCCTATCGATGTTATGATGAAGGGGCGAGGGACACTTCAACACGAAGGCAGTAACGAGGGTCTAGACCTTCCCGAGATCATTCTTCCGTTGTCCAACGGTTATCTCTCCACATTCAGGACATAACCCTGAGGCTTGGTAGACCCTACTCCCACAATGCTCGCAGAAGACCACAGTTCCAGAAGATCCGGTTTCCTGAATCGGAGCCCTTGGTTGGGACCGGCCGTCAACTATCATGAAGGCACTCTCTTTTTGCAGCAAGCCAACAATCAAGATGATGATGCCTCCCACGAAAAGGACTGCTCCAACAGTCAAACAAACAACCCTGCCAGCTAGGCTTGTCAGACAGGCAGATGCAACCATCAAGAGACCAAGCAGGAGTCTGTCAGTCCTCAAATGCTGCGCAACACCTCCTGATCATGGCTTGGTTCCTCCTCATTCTTTCCAACGTATCTTCGTCCCGCACCAATTGCATTTGACCATACCTGGAACAACTGGTCGACCGCAATGCTCGCAGAAGTTTGTTGCGCCGGGGATTCTTGGCGGGTCGATTCGACGGTACTCAGGCATTATCGCCGAAGATTTTCGCGATTCTTCATAGATTAGAATGCCGATACCTATGATTGCGATAACCAGGCCAGTGGACTTCAGCAAAGATCTAACGCTCTCGTATTTGTCCCCGGGGTGACTATTGCCAATAGTAACACTAGCAGCAGCGATTAGGGACGCCCCGATAGCGATGAATGCAATTGCCATGACAAAGTCAGCTTTCTTCATTCAACATCAATGAGGCAAATCGCCTTTCCTCCTCTATGGTCTTTTCTCACTTCCGGTGCTTTGATCTGAAACTCTCGACCGCCTTCTCTTCGAGGCGCCTTGCGCGCCTTCGCATAGCCTCTCTGTTGCGCCTCTCATCTTCCGCGTTCTCGAGCACAAGCGAGGGGGCTGGTGTCGGCTTCCCGTCTGGGCCCAACGCGACCAGTGTGAGATAGGACGAGCCGGTGTGACGCACCTCGCCGGTCCGCGGGTCCTCGGCCTCGACCCGCACCCCAACCTCCATCGAGGACCGCCAGACGGCATTGACATTCGCTTGGAGAGTGACAAGATCCCCAACATGCACCGGCGAGAGGAAGTCCATCTTGTCGACGGAAGCGGTCACGATGTTGCTGCGTGTGTGCTTTGCCGCGGCTACGTAGGCCGCCTCATCCACCATCTTCAAGATCGAGCCACCGAACACGTTGCCTGCGATGTTGGCGTCCTGGGGCATCATCACTCTAGCTACCGTGGTCATCGACTCTGACACTCGTCTCTTCGCACGCTTCATGTTCACATCCTTCCATGCACATCTAGACTACTGCCTCCGCTGAGCGGGTGGAGGGGACTGAGGTGGCTGATATTGCATCAACTTTCTCTTCTTGAGCAGCACCAAAACCAGCACGACGAGCGCGACCACCAAGGCGATGCCGCCTAGTGCTGCAACCAACGCCAGGCTGATCGATGAACCCGTACTGTAATCCTTGAGGACCATCGTCGTCACCGGTGTGGCGGAGCCCAGCTCGTACGTGTCCTCCTTGACGAAGTTCTGAGCTTTGGATGACCACCAGTACACCACTGAATTGCCATCACTGTCGGTTGACGTTATCCTGAACGCCTCGAACGTTCCTGCCTCAGTTGTCACGGTCTCTTTGGCGGAGGCCACAACGTTCGTGTATGTCAGGATGCCAGAGTCAAAGGCTGAAGACCCCTGGATTGTACCATTGATCCACTC
This sequence comes from Thermoplasmata archaeon, assembly GCA_022865445.1. Taxonomy (GTDB): domain Archaea; phylum Thermoplasmatota; class Thermoplasmata; order UBA10834; family UBA10834; genus COMBO-56-21. Next base: position 2,697 of record JALHSX010000071.1, read on the forward strand.
AGTTGTCGTTGTGCTGGACTCTACCGTTTCCGTCCAGGTATCGCCCAGTCGGACTGTGGAAGGATTGAAGCCCGACAACAGAGGGGGGTAATATGTCGTCATTGTCTCGATCTCGGTTCTGGATGAGAGCTGGAAGGTCCCCGTGCCGAAAGTCATGTTGGTCCAGGCGAATAGATCGCCCTTAGCAAATGCCATTCCATCCACGATCTCGTAGATGAATCCACCAAGAGTCACCGACATCTCGAAACCGAGGAAATCGACACCACCTGAGGCTCCACCAGAGATTCTCATAACGTTGACATCGTAGGAGGTACCTCCAATTGCGATCGTGTCCTGGTCAACACAGGTATAGGTTAGCGTGCCATTTGTGCTCAGGCCTGAGGCACCGTAGCCCATCGCGTCAAAAGACATCGTGTAGGTCCAATAGTCTCCCTTGCTTCGGTTCACGGCTGCAGCGGGCATCGCTGCAAGGGCTATCACCAATAAGACGCAGATAACGCTGGCTGGAGCCATCATTCTGTTCATTCGCAAATCGTCGCCCTTCCCTGGTCTCCCTCTGAATGTGACAACTGAATCGGCGAACATATAACTTTCCCGAAGAATACCGGCGGCTCCTTGCATTCGACTACATCTGGCATTAAGTGTCCTTTTTATCGCCAGGGACGAAAAGTATTAAGAATGGCAATTCGAATCAGCCCAAAGACGAGGGATGCCCGGCGGGACGAAAACCGCGGTTGGGATGAGGACTCGCCAAGGACGTAAGACCATGCCTGAAGGACTGTCGATGTACGCGGAGAAGGTCTATAACGCGATGAAGAATGCGGGGATAGACTGCGAAGAGAAGATGGCCAACGCCGAGAAGATCGTGGGCCTGACGAAGGCCCCGAAGAACTTCGTGCTCAGAGCTCTGGATGAGCTTCAGTCCAAGGGTTTGGCAAAACGTAGGGCGAGAGAGAAAGCTGCGGGCTACTACTTGACCGTCAAGCCGTAGACTCTCGGGATTCTTCGACGCTCTCTTGGTTTCCCATTGAGCATTCGCAAACTATCTGGCCTCAGCCGAGGTCAGCAAGACATATATTATCGTACAGTCTAGCCCGTCGCAAGTGCTCCGATGCCTGAAGAGTTCACGGTGACGCCCTACAAGGTCACGGGCGAGATCGACTATGATGTCTTGACAGAGAGGTTCGGGACTAAGCGTATTGACGAGCAGCTTCTTGCGAGACTTGCGAAGTACGGACCTCTGCACCACATGCTCAGACGACAGATATTCTACTCGCATAGGGACCTGGAGTGGTTGCTTGACGAATACGACAAGGGTAACAAGTTCACACTATACACCGGCAGAGGGCCGTCGGGACCGATACACCTCGGCCACCTGATGCCGTGGGCGTTCGCCAAGTACCTCCAAGACACCTTCAAGGTGAAGCTGTGGTTCCAGCTCACCGATGATGAGAAGTTCATGTTCTACGACCACTTGACGTTGGATGAGTGCAAGAAGTGGGGCTACGAGAACGCCTTGGACATCATCGCGCTCGGATTCGACCCCAAGCTGACGAACATCTTCCTCGACACCGAGTACATCAAGACGATGTATCCGATGGCAGTCAAGGCAGCGAAGAAGATCAATTTCTCGACCATCAAGGCCGTGTTCGGGTTCGACAACTCGAACAACATCGGAAGCATCTTCTTCACCAGCATCCAGACCGTGCCGTGCTTCCTGGAATCGATGGAGCAGGGCAAGAAGGTCCCGTGCCTCATACCTTGCGGCATTGACCAGGACCCGCACTTTAGGATCACGAGAGACATCGCTGAAGGTCTCGGCTATTTCAAGCCCGCGCTTATCCACGCGAAGCTCATGCCCTCGCTCCAGGGCGCCGAGAAGATGTCCACATCCACAGGGGCAGACATGACCATCTTCACCACGGACGACAAGAAAACGGTGAAGAAGAAGATTGGGAACGCGTTCACCGGCGGAAGGGTCTCCATCGAGGAGCAGAAGAAGCTCGGAGGCGACCCAGATGTCTGCTCCGTGCACGCCTACAATGCCTATTTCTTCGAGCCTGACGATAAGAAGCTCGCGAAGCTCTACTCGGACTGCAAGGCCGGCAGGATCATGTGCGGCGAGTGCAAGAACCTCCTCTTCGAAAAGGTCTGGAAGTTCCTCGAGGAGCATCAAAGACGAAGAGAGAAGGCCAAGGATGTCATCGAGGACTTCTTCGTGAGGGACTGAGCGTTGAGGCTGAAACGGATAGCCACGGTTGTCAACGGCGTGACCGAAACACCCGACGATTGGGATCGCGTGAGGTCTAACCTGGTTTTCGAGAAGAAATTCGTGGAAGGCCTCTACAGATTAGACCATTTCAAACATATCTGGGTAATCTTTGGTTTCAACCGTATGCGCAGGACCATGATGAAGAGCCATCCGCAGCACAACCTGAAGAAGCCTCAGGTGGGGATATTCGCGAGTCGGTCCCCCGCCAGGCCGAACAAACTCGGCCTCACACTCGTTCAGCTCATAGGCGTGAGGCGGAATGTCGTTACCGTGAAGGGCCTTGATGCGTTCGACGGAAGCCCCGTCTACGACATCAAGCCGTGGGAAGAAGAGATAGACTATTGAGCGGCCAGTCTATTCCGGAAAAGTACATAAACGGACCTCCCGATGAGGCCTCGGCATGTCAGAGAAGGATGTCATCGAGCAATTGAACTTCTTCGAGAAGAAAGTTTTGAATGCCCTGCACGAGCTGAAGCGGGCGAGCCCGGAAGAGGTTCGGAAGATGAGCGGACTCGGTCAGCTGGTCGAGGTCATGAACGCATCCTCTTGGCTGCAGGCCAAAGGCCTGGTGAAGATCGACGAGGTCATCAAGAGAAGCTATTCGCTGAAGAATCCTCAGGTCGCGTCGCGACCACTTCCTGAGAGGATCGCTATCGAAGTCCTCTCAAAAGACCACAAGGGCAAGGGGTCGATGGCAGATCTGAAGAAGAGCGGCAAGCTGAAGAATGAAGAGATCTCGATCGCCCTTGGCTGGATCAGGAAGAAGGGTTGGGGCGAGGTGACAAAGCACGGTACGGAGACGATCATCACCCTGACCGAGACAGGCACCACGGCCCTTCATACGAAAGGTGAGGACGAGCTTCTGATAGAGAAGCTCGCAAAGACCGCTATCAGCGAGACCGACGCCAAGAAAGAGATCATCGAGATGCTGAAGCA
>JALHSX010000072.1 GCA_022865445.1 Thermoplasmata archaeon
ACCGCCCAGCATGCCAGTGAGACCTCCGCCTGCGGTCACCGGGACTTCGTGAGCATATGCTATCTTGATGATCCTTTGAACGTCTCTCGTCGTTCTGGGGAGAACAACAACATCTGGTGGGACGAACTCATCAGGGGTCCTAGGGCTCCAGTCAGCGCCGTAGACGAACTTCTCCGAAGGATCCGTGAGGACCTTCTCCTTTCCCAGGGCCGTCACGAGCTCGTCAATGTAGGACATCTAGTAGGTTGCCAGAGAATTGCCGATACAAAAGCTTGATTGAGCCACAAAATCGTACATCAAATGAGCCTGGTTGACTTGCTGGCCTTCCCCTGTCCCCCCAAACCCTTTCCCTTTCTACGTCCGTATACAATACCGAGAATCACACGGACTTGACGGCGTTCGAGCAGACCGAGTCCCGGCTAGAGTCACTCTGCTACCCTTCTAATCGACGACGAAGAAACGCCTTTGCAATGAATGGGAGTGAGGCTCTCACAATCGCCACAGGACCCATTACTAGCAACGATGTGCCGACTGCATCTCTTAGAAGTACATTTGGAGAGGTCTGCAAGTACAAGCCAAGAAGGACGAATGCGATTCCAATGATGATAAGCAATATCCACCCATATCTAGCCCGCCACTGTTTTGAACCTGGACCGAGTAAGTATTTGACGCTAGAGAGAGTGGTCCGCGAACGGTTCCCTGAGGACTCCATCGAAACCCACGTGACCCTGGCATCGCCTTCCCTCCCCTATGGTCTTTTCCGAGGCTCAAACCCCTTGGAAACCCTCATGTCTGAGCTAGAGGTACCATGGTGTATCAGTGGGGAGGTAGAAGCTAGCCCATGCATAGAATTCACCGTCATGGATGGCGAAGCTGCGCTCCCAGAACAAATGTCCAGAGCCGTTGTCATCGGTGGAGGAGAATGCTATCGTATACACTGTGTCCTCGTGCATAGGGTCTATCATGACCAACACGGTGTCTCCAATATCGAAGCGTCCGTCGCCGGTTAAATCCATGATTTCAATACTCCCGTTGCCCTGGGATCCTGTCCATATGGATTGGGTCATTGTGGCCCCGGCCTGGACGGATAGCTGGGACGTGTTGCCGAAATTGTTTACCGCCGTCCATGCGCCGGCAGGAGTCGAGTGGGCAGCGACATAGAGGTTGACCCCGAGCGCGAATCTCATCTTCGAGTAGTCGCCATATCCGATGTAAGTGAATTCCTGCACATACTGCACAGTGCTGTTGTTGACGAGCGTTAGAGGCACAACATCGGACGGATAGGGATCCGTGTCGTCCAACTCATCCTCAGACTCGTCCGCCTGGTCATCCAGAAGCATCCACTGAAACGCCAGTCCTGCCACCGCAAGCACCAACACGATGATAAGAGTCAGGACAATCATTGCGCCCCTTCTCGGCTTTGCTCCCAAGTACTCAGTCAGCCTCTTAAGCATGCCAAATCCCCGATTTCTCGAACGCATCTTCGCTATATAACCTGCATCGCGGCCTTTCCTTCCCTAAGGTCATTCTCCCATACGCCCAGCAGCATCCCTTCGATCCTACGTGTCCGGGCAAGGATTCAATACCCTACCTTTGCATTCGAGACATCGAGAAACGCTGGTGTGATGCCGTGTCTGAACAGGATCTAGGTAGCGGCTTGCTGTACGGATTGAAGATGCCATCTTCCTATACTGCGCTGGAAGAGAAATCCATCAAGACCATCAACGAGGGTCTCGAGAGGTATCCGAACGCGCTCAGGATGTTCGAAATGCTCCAGAACGACGAGGAGACGAACACTTTTCTGAGTCTTGCGAACTACATTGCCGTTCGGAAGATGGGCTACAACGACCACGGCCCAACCCACGCGCGCATTGTCACCGCAAACGGCGTGAAGCTCCTCAGAATCGTACTGGACAGCAAGGAACTGCAAGCCGACTCTATTGTGGGTCTGGGGATGTCTGAGGACGATGCCCATCTCATCGTCGTTGCTGGCTGTATGCTGCATGACATCGGGAACGCAATCCACAGGGAGGAGCATGAGATATTCAGCGTCATGCTGGCGAAGGGGATCCTCGAGAGACTCCTGCCAGCTATCTATCCGGACCTGCCCAAGAGGACGGCGGTGACTGAGCAGATCCTTCACGCTGTCTACGCACACGATGTTGGCGAGAACGCGCTTACGATCGAGAGTGCAATCGTCGTGATTGCGGATGGATGTGACATAACGAAAGGCAGAGGGAGACTGTCCTTCGATCTCGGCAAGCACGACATTCATTCCATTTCAGCGCTGTCGATA
>JALHSX010000073.1 GCA_022865445.1 Thermoplasmata archaeon
CACACCCCCAAGCGCCTCTCTCACATCCGCCGGCTTCGTTATGTCGCCCATGAGGGATATCCCTTTCAATTGGCTGTAGGGTTGAGGCCTTATGTCCAGACCTGCAACATTGCCGCCTTTGGCCAACAGCTCGCAAACAAACGACCCGAGTTGGCCCGAGCTGCCTGTCACGAGGACCTTCGTCAGGACTCCTCCACCTGCACTTTCGACCCTTTCCTCACGGATTCCAGTGCGGCCTCGGCGATCTTGAGCGTCTGGATGGCGTTCTCGCCCGACACCAGCGGTTCCTTGCCTTTCTCGGCAGCCGCCAGGAAGTCTGCCAGCTCGCGCCTCAAGGGTTCCTCCTTCTTCAGGGCGATCCGGCGGACGTCGAGCTCGAGAGGTACGTTGTAGAGGTTCCCGCCCTCGATTGGCTTGAACGTGGAAGAGCAGACAAGCGCAGCCTGTTCCATGTAGTCGACCTCGACGAAATTCTTGCTGCAGGTCAGTGCGAGTTTCCTGACCTTCATAGGCGTGAGCCAGTTGACCTCTATGAAGCCAGTGGTACCACCTTCGAAATCGATCAGTATGTTCGCGTGGTCCTCATAGCTGATCCCCTTGCCCTGGCCTGAGAGGGCATAGACCGATCGCGCCCGTTTCCCGACGATGTACTGCACGACATCTATGTCATGGACTCCAAGGTCCATGATCACTCCGACATCGCGGATCCTGGAAGGCATCGAGGACACGCGCCTCGTGGCAGCGGTGATCAGCTCGCCATATGCTCCCTCTTGGAGGCTCTGCTTTGCGAAGGAGACAATCGGGTTGTACCTCTCCGTGAATCCTCCCGCGAGGACGACCCTCTCCTTCTTGGCGAGGCTCACGAGGCCTTTCAGACTCCGGGAGTTTCCAGTCATTGGCTTCTCGAGGAGCACGTGCTTCCCAGCGCGCATCGCATCAGTTGCTATCCTTTCGTGAGTGCTCGTCGGCGTGACGACGATGACGGCGTCGACATCGCTCTTGAGCATCTCCTGATAGTTCAGGAAGTGCTCCACGGAATACTTCCCACCAACAGCCTTCGCAGCCTCGGGGGCGATATCGGAGACGCTCGCAAGGACCCCCTTCTCGGAGAGTATCCTCGCATGGTTCTGACCCATCGATCCGACGCCAATGACCCCGACCCGCATGTTTTTGAGATGCTCATTGGCCGTAATAATTGTTCGGTCGGAACGAGAGCGTAGACTTATTATCGGGCTGGGCTATCAGTGTCCGGTGCTCTCGTGAAGAGAAAGCTCATGGACATCCTAGCATGCCCCGTATGCAAGTACCATCCGTTGGAGCTCACAGTCAAGACGGAGGACGACAAGGAAGTCTTGGAGGGCAAGATAAGGTGTCCGAAGTGCAGCGTCGATTATCCGATCGAAGACGGCATACCGAACATGCTCCCGCCTGAGAAGTAGCCCGTCTACACGTTTTTCCCGGGACTCTGCGATTGAAGGACCCACTTCAGCAACTCCATGCTCTGGACGGCGAGCGCTGACAGCTCCTTCTCGATCGCTTCCTTCTCGGAATCCCTGTTCACGAGTCCTGGGGGGATCTCGTATTCGAAAACGAATGATATCAGAGTCTTGTCCCCAATAGAGGCGAAGTCCCAGCTGATCTTCGATTTTATCCCCCTGGTCGCCTTGTAGAGTATCCTCTTGTTCTTCAGAAACTCGACCAGATCCAGCGTAGTCATGACCTCGACCTTGCCGAGGACCAGTACCGTCTCGAGCGATGTGCCGGGACCGTATTGGACGAGGCTGACGGGCTTGAGGTCCATGAACATCGGCATGAAATTCTTCAGGTTGGTCCAGTCAGCGACGTACTCAAACGCGTCCTCTATGGCGCATGGAAAAGGGTCGCTGTGCTTGAAGATGGGCATCGGGGACCTGAGACATGAACGAATTGGAGCGTATTTAGTAATTCGTTCGAAATGAGACTGGACTTGGACCGCGAATTCTCTGTAGCACAGAATAGTACGTTGCCAGGCGGCGCCTGCAACAGATTGATATCCAAGGTGCTCTGTTCCACTTCAGCCGGCCCGAAGAGCCGGATACAGGTGAGCTGGATGAAGGTACTCGTCGCAGACGAGATCTCGAAGAGCGGCGTGGAGATGCTGAAGTCGCAGGGCTACACGGTCGATGTCAGAACAGGCATGAAAGAGGATGAGCTGGTCAAGATCATCAAGGACTACGACGTGCTACTTGTAAGAAGCGCCACCAAGGCCACCAGAAAGGTCATCGAGGCCTCGAGGTTGAAGGTCATAGGCAGGGCCGGGATCGGCATCGACAACATCGATGTGGACGCGGCGACCGAACGGGGCGTGCTCGTGATGAACGCCCCCTCGGGGAACGTGGTTTCCACCGCTGAACTCACCATCGGCTACATATTCGCGCTCGCGAGGAAGATATCCCAAGCAGATGCTTCCATGAAGAAGGGGGAGTGGAAGCGCAAGGAGATGAAGGGCGCGCAGGTCCAGGGAAAGACGCTTGGGATCGTCGGCTTGGGGAGAGTGGGTGCCGAGGTGGCGAAGAAGGCAATCGCCGTTGGGATGATCGCCATCGCCTACGACCCGCTGGTCTCCCCGGAGGTGGGCGCGAAGCTGCACGTCCGGCTGGTCTCGCTCGACAGGTTGCTCAAAGACTCTGATTTCATCACGCTGCACACTCCTCTCACTCCGCAGACGAAGGACATGATAGGGAAGAACGAGCTCGCCCAGATGAAGAAGACCGCGATGATCATCAACTGCGCCCGAGGAGGGGTTGTCAACGAGGATGCCCTGGCGGAGGCGCTGGCACAGAACAGAATCGCGGGAGCTGCATTGGACGTCTTCGTCAACGAACCGCCGACAGGGTCCAAGCTGCTCTCCTTGACAAATGCAATCTTGACGCCGCACCTGGGAGCGACCACGAACGAGGCCCAGGAAGAAGTCGGTTCGGAGATTGCCGAGCAGGTCATCGCATATCTGAGGGACAGCGTTCTGAAGAACGCAGTCAACCTGCCAGCGAAGCTCGACCCTGAGCTCGTTCCCTACATGCCTCTGGCGGAGAAGCTTGGGACTTTCGCCTCTCAGCTCGGCAAGTGCAGCGCTGGAAAGGTCGAGATAATGTGCATGGGCGAGCTGGCGAAGAAGGACATAAGGATCATAGCGGCATCCGTCATCACAGGCCTGCTCAAACCGCTCTCGGAGGAGTTCAATGTCAACTACATCAACGCCTTCGCGATGGCAAAGGCGAGGGGTGTGGATATCGTGTCGTCCACATCTGAGGAGGCTGGCAGGTTCACGAACCTGATCAGAGTCTCGCTCCAGACGAACGGGGACTGTGTCTCGACAGCAGGCACTCTGACCCCGGACAGAGGCCCCAGAATCGTAGATGTCAACGGCAGCCCGGTGGACATAGTGCCCGATGGATGCTTCCTGCTGATCGCTCATACCGACAAGCCCGGCATGATAGGCAAGGTCGGCACGATCCTGGGCGACAACGATGTCAACATCGCTAGCATGGAGGTCGCGAGGGCGAAGGTGCGAGGCCCTGCCATGATGATACTCGAACTCGATGATGAGCTACCGACCGAGATCCTGAGGAAGGTCCGACAGATCAAGGACCTCCAATCCGCAATCGCCATCAGACTGTAGGCGGCATAGTTAATTCACCATCGAGACGACTAGGGGACACGGAGTTGGGTCCATAGCACGAATCCGTATTGTGATACGAGATGCCAATAGCGACGACCTGAACGATATCGTCGGTCTATGGGAGATGCTGGCCCAGCACCATGAAGAGCTGTC
>JALHSX010000010.1 GCA_022865445.1 Thermoplasmata archaeon
ATGATGGAGTTGTCTCTGACGTACTGGAGCACGTCGGCCGCCATCGACTTGCCGTTCGTCGTGAGGAAGTATACCTTCCGCCTCGCCTTCCCCTTCCGGACATGCTTCAACGTCTCGTCCAGGATCCCGGATGCCTTCAGCTTCTTGAGCTCGATTGCCGCATGTGCCCTCGAGATCGAACAAGCCTGCGAGATTCCGTCTTGGGTGACATCGAACGGTGCCTCGTACTTGTCCTCGTACTTCACGTAGTTGCTCAGATGATACAGAATGCGTTCCGAGACGGTCAGTTCACCAGCCATGCCTCCACCTTGCGTCCGAAGAAACCTAGGTAACGATATTTAAAGACAATTACTACATGCTGTCGGCGATGAAAGACACCTTGACAGGGTCATCCGCTTTCCTTCTCGGCCACGGGCCTAGGTTTCTCCTTCACCAGCAGCAGGACCAGCGTCACCGTGAAAATCCCGAGGCCGCCTGCTATGAGGAACGGCACCATCGTGCCTGAGAACGGGTCCGGGAGACCGATATCCTTGGCGAAGAATGCGTCGAGCAGCAAGCCCCCCATGGGCGCGCCGAGGACGGACCCGAAGTTAGACATGGATTCGAGCATCCCGATCAGCCTCCCTCGGACCTCTTCTGGAACGGTGTCCGCCTGAAGGGCCCTCAGAGCAGGGCTGGACACCTGGAATGCCATGCTCCGCATCGCAAGCAACAGGATAATCACGAGCAGCACGCCGCCAAAAGGGATGAGAATTGTTCCTGCAAATGATAGGTAGCCGCCTATGACGAACAACTTCTTCCGACTTATTCGATCTGAGAGCCGCCCAGCCGGGAACGCGACCAAGGCTCCGAGGCCCATGGCCGTACCGATGATGACGGAGATGACATCGGCATGGAGGTTTGGGTATTCCAACAATAGAAAGAGCGCCATGAGCGGGCCGATGCTTGCGAAGGAGAATCCCTCCATGGCGGCATTCGCATAGAGCACTTTGAGGTTCCTGTGGCCTTGTTTATCCATGCCGTCTGGTCGGAGGAGCTTCCCAAAGGATATCTTGTGGCGGTCTTTTGTGGGGGATTTCGCGTCCGTCACATTCGCCCAGACCATGATTGCCCCAATCAATGCGACAACGGCTGTGAAGTAGAACGGGAACTTGAAGCTGTCTGTTACGGAGAAGCCGAGATACTGTGACGCCACGAAATACAGTCCACCGCCTATGAATGGCCCGACGACCATCCCGAGGTTCGAGGCCATCACGATCTTGCCGAGCGAGGCTCCACGGCTAGCAGCGGGACATGAATCTATCACGAGCGCTTCGCTAACGGGCCAGACCATCGCGCTCGCCACGCCCTGCAGACCTCGAACCAAGGTGAGCCCGGGCCAGGAAGTGGGGACAGTGAACAGGACTGCGAGCAAAGCGTACAGGAAGCTGCCGATCAGTATGAGCCGCTTCCTTCCGATCCTGTCCGAGAGGTTGCCGAAAGGAGCTGCCAGGATCGCTCTAGTGAGGACAAAGGACGAGAATAGTATCCCGACCTCCAGGCCTCCGCCGCCGAGAAGCTTGACGTACTGCGGGAAGAGAGGCATTATCAGTCCGAAACCGAGGCTGATGATGAAATCGAGTGAAGCTAGGTAGTTTACGTTCTTTCTCGCTTCGCTCTCACTCAACAGACACGAGTTCAAGAGAACCTAACCTCGACGAGCCAATCAGCCGACCAAGTCGACCCCTGCTCGCATGTTCTTCAGGATGATTGGAACCAGGGATTTGTTCGTAGCCCTCATACCACAGTCGGGGTGTGCGTATGCGATATTCTCTCGGCCGACCTTGCTGGCTATCTCCTTCAGCTTCGCAGCAAC
>JALHSX010000011.1 GCA_022865445.1 Thermoplasmata archaeon
CATCAGCGCCTGCGCCCTCTTGATATTGTCTTCCTTTCTTCCCATAAGCTCACCACGGGTTCAGCAATTCATCAGATGAATGGAAACAATGGAGAAACGGTTTGGAACCGATCAGCGCGCTGAAGCGGCCACTCTCTCGATATCTTCTTTCTTGACCACGGAGAAGCTGTTCATGTCGTTCTTGGCCGCTCCGATGATCTCGTCCGCAAGGCATTCCTCGATCGGCTTCTTGCTCTTGTGGCGTGTTTCGAGCGCTCCGTTGCAGATGTACCTGAGCGCGAGGTCTACTCTCCTGGCAGGGGCAACATCGACCGCCTTTGGCACCGATATCCCACCGTACTGGAGCCTAGTGACCTCTTCCCTTGGCGCGACGTTCTGGAGCGCATCGACAAGGACCTGCAGTGGGTTCGATTTGGTCTTCTGCGCGATGATCCCGAATGACCGCTCGACCGCTCTGTAGGACTTCAACTTCTTCCCAGTGAAGTTCTCGGTCCGCATCATGCCGTTGATGATCCTCTCGACGATGCTCATCTTGGCCTTCGCGAAGGGTTTGTTAGTATGCCTGCCACCCGTGTGCGGGACTGCTACAGGCGTTATGTCGATGTATCTGGCCATGCCCTGGTCTCTGAGGGTGACCCCTGAGACATCGAACTTGCCAAACATCAGCACGCCGCCTGCACGAGGTAGTTCTTTCGCAGGTTGAACTTCCGCTGCCCTGTGCTCAAGCGGAGCTGGAGGAGGCGTTGGTTCCGATGCCGCTGCGGGCTGTTCAGGTGGTGCAGCAACTGCCTGTGGGGCCACTGCAGTCGGCTCCGGAGCCTTGCTTCCTTCTTGATCTGGATTGCCCTCCATTCATTTCACCTTACGGGCTTTTCCTTTCTGCCCTTCACGAGCTCGTTCAGGGACACATTGTTGACCTTGATGACCTTGAATCTCACGCCAGGGATATCTCCGTAGGACCGGCCCATCCTTCCGCCGATGCCATCGACCAGCACCTCGTCGTGCTCGTCGATGAAGTTGATCGCGCCGTCACCGACAGCGAAGGCGGTGATCTGCCGGCTGTTCTTGATAAGCTGGACCTTGACGCACTTCCTGATCGCCGAGTTCGGTTGCTTGGCCTCTATCCCGACCTTCTCTAGCACAACGCCCTTCGCCTGGGCAGAGCCCTCCAGCGGGTCGGACTTCTCCTTCAGGTGCAGCGTCCGGCGTGCGTAGTACCTGTCGCTCCACCTATGCTTCTGTCTGTCTAGGCGAAGCTTCCTGGCTGTGTTGAGACCTTTCGGCAATCATTCACCTTTTCCAGTGGAATATGCCCTACAAACGAGTCACCCTATTAAAACTTACGCTTATACTGTGAGGCGAGCCAGAATGCCAGATATCCGATGCTCAGACTCTCGCACCGCAGTGCTTGCAGAACTTGCTGTCGGAATCGAGAGCCAATTTGCAGGATGGACAGGATCGTGACGAAGGAGGCGCGGTGAACTGCACGACAGGTTGCTGCGCCTGCCCCTGGGCCCAACTCGGGGACGATGACGGGGCGGAAGGAGGAGTCGGGTTCTTGGGGAACGCATACAGATAGTTCCAGAACTCGTTCATCAGCCTCTGGGCGCCGTTCTCGTATTCGATGTAGGAGACCGCGCCGACCGCCACCGTTATGGGGAGGAGCAAGATGGCGCCCACGACGCCCACGGCTGCCCCCTCGTCCGTGAGCTCTGCGGACAGTGTGATGTCGACGCCTGTGTTCTGGCCCTCGTCAACCGCATAGACGTCAACGGATTGCCTCAAACCCAGCTTAGAATAGAACTGGCCACCTCTGAGGCTGAAAGGCGAAGTGTACGTGATGCCGAACTGCCTGGATCTCCAGTACCATCCAGCAGCCTGCATCACCTGCTCTTTCGTTATTCCAGGGATGTTTCTGTGATCGTGCTTCGTGAAGAGATTCTTGATCATGTGCTCGCACCAGCCCGCGTTCCTTCGTCACATGAGATAGCCGTGACACAGATATTGCATTTTCCGTCCGAACAGTCAAGGGCGACCGTAGGACTCTCCACTGACGATGGCGGTGGAGATAAGATGCGCCATCCTGAGTGGTTCGGGTACGACTCCTCGAACGGTGGAGAGACTGACCAAGCTCACGAACTCTTGCCAATCGAGGCCCAGTCCACAGCCGAACAGAGGATTGTCTTCCGTCGGAATCTCTCTCAGCTCAAGCTTCGTGATGAGCGCATATCTCTCACGCCAATCATCGAAGTGCTTCATGAGTGCGGCCTTCATCTTCTCCATATCTGGCCTGTCCCGCGTCACCGTCAGAACGGGCTTTCCAAGCGAGGTGTGCAGCTCATTCAGGTCGATCACGTTGAAGCCAGCAAGGGCGATCCCGTCGAGCATGACCACCTTGATCTGGTCTCTGTATCTAGACCTCGAAACCATATCTATCAGCATCTTGGTGGAATCGGTTCCATCCACGGTCACCTCAGTCTTCATCACGCCTTCGAGGTAGTTCGGGACCCTCACGATTGCGCCGACAACAACAGCCTTCTTGTCTCTGAACTTGAAAGGAGAATCGTCTATCCCCAGAATTCTGATTTGTGTCTTCATCTAATCATCACGCGAGCGGAAGCGAGCCCGTGATCGGATCGATGGCACTATCCGGACCAGGACCGATCCCGAGACACGTGGTTGTGTTGGGAGGCAACTCGGTCATCCCAGCGTCTGATATCATCGTCAATGGGAGCCCAGCACGATACGCTTTGTCCTTCAAGAACCTCAACTCATCCAAATCCTTGGCTCTGAGGACGACCTTCCTCTGTCCCTCTCTATACCATTCCGAGAACCACTTGGCCTTCTTGGATTTTGCCTCGAGAGCACAAGTGACCGCTGCGTGAGCGACTTGAGCAGCGAGCTTGCCAGTTGACATCTCAAGGTCGTCGCGGACCACGATCACTAGCTTGTACTGCATGCTGCCCTTCTTATTCGCCATTCACTTCTTGCCTCCACCGAGGGAACGCAACTCCTCATTGATCTGATCGACCCTGCCTCTTGCATCATCTATCCGCTGTCGATAGTAGAGCTTTCTCTGAGGATTTGAAGTCGACGAGCTCTCGACTAGTGCTTTGAGATCAGTTAGCAGAGCCTCACGCTCCAGCACAAGCTTCTCTGTCCTCTTCTTCTTGTTGTAGCTCAGTCCCTTGGTCCTAGGGACCACCCGAATCGAAGTCGGCCTGTAGAGTTTCGGATGCATCAGACCCGCTCTCGGATACGCTCCTCTGAGCCAGCCTACAAGGGTGAACAGTCCAGTGATAGAGAGGAGAACGGCCCAGAGAGGCCCTGCTGTGACATATCCGTGCCCCTCGGTGCTCATGGCGTTGAGCATGAAACCGACGAGGATGGAGATCACGACGCTCACTCCCATCCCGAGCGTGACTCTGTATATGATATCGTATTCCGGATCGAGCTCCCCCCTCCTCGGGAAGAGCAAGTTCACG
>JALHSX010000074.1 GCA_022865445.1 Thermoplasmata archaeon
ACCCGTTCTTGTAGGTCATCCCCGCCGCTCCGTTCAGGGTGCTGTTGAAGAATCGTTCCCATGCCTTGCCGTGTGCCGAGGTGAATGTGATGCTGAAAGAGGGCCCAGCAGAGTTCTGATAGGTCTTCGTGTCAGCAAATTGCAGCTTTGCAGACACTCCCTTGGAGCCAGTGCCCCCGATTGTTACATTCGAACCCTGCAAGGACACCTGAGTGATCTGCAGGACTCTGTTCGGAGTCACTGTCGTACCAAGGTTCTTGACGAGGAACTGCGGTCCAGCGATGACAAACTCTCCATCTGTCTGGTTGAGGATGACTGCGCCGTTCTCGTAGATTATGTGCTGTTCAACAAAGTATCGGTTCGGGCACCAGAGGTCCAAGCTTCCTCCGGTCTTGCCGTCGTTGGTTGGGCCAAGCGGATTCGAAACGCCTGCATACGTGACATTGAACGTAGGTCGAGTGTTGACCCCGTCGGGCAGGAACCGCAGTATCCCAGCAGTGGCTGAAGCGAAAACGGGTATACTGGCGGAGCTCAGAGTGACTGGCACGAACACCGGTGTCGGAGCGATTCTGCTGTTCGCGCTGTTGGATATCGCTATGTCGATCGATGATTTGATCGTCGTGAACTGTTGAACAACCTGCGACATGTGTGTGCTTTCGTTGTCGCTCATCCAAACGGGTACGAACTGATTCGTGAACATCCCAAAGGCCGTGAGGAAGACAAGCAACGACATGATCGTTCCAATCGTCGCAGCAACGCCCTCTTCGTCGTCCCACCGCGGCGATTTCCTGATTCGGCGGACAGTTGAGTGTGCACAATAGTTCACGTGCCGGGGGGACAAATTCATCCTACCACCAAATGGGGTTTTCGAAGTAACCTAATCAGCGTCTGGAACATATTTAATACTGTCGTTTCTGGTATCGTGAAAAAATGGGTTGTGGATTGGGGGAAAATCGCAGTTGGAAACTTGCGTCGAAAACAATTCTCTCAGCCTGTCGTGATTCATCAGCAAATGCTGCGCACGCTCTCCGATACGTTCGAGAAGTCCTGCTCGCCAAGGTTTAATATAGGATTATGCGTAACTGCCCATCTGCTCCGGTACGCCGTGGTAACTCAGCTGGGAGAGTGCAAGACTGAAGATCTTGAAGTCGCCGGTTCAAGTCCGGCCCGCGGCACCATTCTCAGTTCCTTGAGCGATCCACTCATCACTCGGCAGGCGAAATTCGTCGGAGGGATAGTTTAAATCGGCAGGATGCTTCTGGAGACAATCGGCGAGGCTTCAGCAAGTGCCAATAAAAACATTTGAACTCATTTCCACAGACGCGAAGCGATTCTCCAAACTTGGCGAGCGATTCCCTCAGCTGCGGGTCGATCAGAACACGACCATCACAAGCCTCACAGCTGTGTCCGATGCTGAAGCCCGCATAGATTTTCGATACACGGTCAACTACTCGGGAATGGGAATGATCAACATCGAGGGAAGGATCATTTGGGAGGGCGAAGCAAAACCTTTGGCCGATCAGTTCTCCCAGAAGAAGGGCATTCCGAACGATGTTTTCAACCAGATCCTGGGAGCGATTTTCACGAATTGCCTGCCGACGGCAGTGATCCTCGCTCGTGACCTGCAACTGCCTCCGCCCATACCTCCACCACCTCAGATGCAGCAGCAGGGAGCGAAGTCGCCACCCGCGCACGGCTCAAAAGACAACCACCGCTCCATGGAAGTCGCGTGAGACAACCCACTTCTTCTATTCTCACCTGATGTGGTCGAGCGAGAAGGAACCTATCGTCACGCCGACCTTGGTCGAAGAATATCTGATGTAGGCTCTCGACTGAACATCGCAGATGCCTCTGATGGCCAGGAAGGTGTTCAGGTTCTCGACCTTGAACTCTATCATGCCGTCCATCAGCGAACCGATCATCTGAATCTCCTGTTCGCCATGGACTCCCTTCTCGATGGTGTACATCGCGACCGCCTTGTCTCTCTTTCTTCTGCCGACGACAGGGCTAAGGAATCTGAACGCTGTGGCCGGGTCCAAGTACGCGATGAGTGTCGAGATGGATCTGAAGCCAACCCTGTAGTATTCGTGCTTCTCCTTAAACTTCTTCGCGGAGACCTCGATCGCTTTCTGGATGGATTCGTAGTCCGTCGGCGACTCGATGTAGTCAGTGTACGGGTCTTGGGAGTCGTCGCCCATGCTTCTCGAGTATGCGTCGACGTACCGCACGAGGCCCAGCTTCTCGTACTCGTCATAGCCCGAGACGATGAACTGCATCTCCTCCCGGATCTCCTTAGGGGATTTCTCCGTCAGGACCCACATTGCGGGGATGCCCTTTTTGAGCCCCTCGGCAATGAACACGTTAAGCAGGATCTCTTTGCCCGTGAAAGGAGGTCCGTAGATGAGCACGTTCGCGCCGAATGGCATGCCCCCTAAGAGCAAATCGTCGAGTCTGGCAGTTCCCGTCTTGATCCGTTCCTGCTTCACCTCGAGCATCCTGTCCTGCTCGCGCTTCTCGATCTCGTCGGTGATGACGCCCTGTTCCCTGAGCCTGAGGTCCTCTTCCTTCATGCTGAGGTACTTCTCCTTGTTTCTGATCTCCACCTCCTTGGCGTTCACCTCCGCCTGGAGTTCTTCAAGGCGTCTCTTGAGTGTGAGCTCATCGTGAGATCCAAGTTCTGCCTGCGATCTTGAGACATTCTTCTGCTCTTCCTGAAGCAGGCGTTCGCGGAACATCAGGTCCTCTTCGCGCCTGAGCATTTCCTCTTCTTTGTACTTCATCGGCTCTTTGAGCTTCTGCAGCTCCTCGTCGCGTATCTTCAGCTCCTCTCTAAGTCTCTGGGCTTCCTGCTCTCTGACTGCGATAGTGCGTTCGATCCTCTGGGCATCCTCGAGTTTCCTCATGATGTCCTTGTCGACCACCTTCGCAGAGCCACTGGTGATCTTCATCATCTCTTCTTTCTGCTTGAGCGCCATCTGCGCTCCTGAGAGCTTCGTCTGCAGGTCGAGGACCAGCGAATTCGCCTCCTGCTCCCTCTTGGCGGATTCGGCGACTCTC
>JALHSX010000075.1 GCA_022865445.1 Thermoplasmata archaeon
AGCGATACATCGGCGGGATCATCTCGAAGGTCGATGTTGCTGCTATCAGAGGAGCCAATCTCAGAGTTGCTGTCGATTGCAGCAACGGGGCGGCAGGCTTTGTGACCCCGAAGTTGCTGGAGAGGCTGGGCGTGAGATATGTCACCCTGAACGCTGACGCCAATGGCGCGTTCCCGGGGCACAACAGCGAGCCCACACCCGAGAACACGAAGGACCTGGTCGAGCTAGTGAAGTCCGGGAAGTTCGACTTCGGATTCGTCCACGACGGGGATGCTGACCGGACCATATTCGTCGACGAGAACGGGAGATACCTCTACGGCGACAGGAGCTTGGCCATCGTGGCGAAGTACGTCTGCTCACAGAAGAAGGGAAGGCTCGTGGTCACAACGGTCGGCGGTTCCATGTGCATCGAGGACGCAGTCAGGACGGCCGGAGGATCCGTCATCTACACGAAGGTCGGGTCCCCGATTGTCGCGAGAGCGATGATGGAGAAGGGAGGCGCTTTCGGAGGAGAGGAGAACGGAGGTCTCATATTTGCCGAGTTCCAGTATTGCAGGGACGGAGCGATGGCAGCTGCCAAGATGCTCGAGATAGTCGCCAAGGAGGGGAAGCTCTCGGAGGTGAACGACCGCATCCCTCAGTACAGTCAGTGCAAAGTGAAGACCGCATGCCCCGATGAGAGTAAGGAGAAGGTATTGACCGAGTTATCCTCATCTGCGGAAGGCAGGAGGATCGACACGACCGACGGCGTCAAGATCTTCTTCGACGAGGGCTGGGTCCTACTTAGGCCTTCTGGCACCGAGCCGATCTTCAGGATCTACTCCGAATCGAAAACCAAAGCAAAGGCCGAACAGCTGGCAGAAGACTACAAGAAGCGAGTCGAGAAGATCATACGAGGTTGACCGCTACTTCCTCGCCTGCATCGATTTCCATTTGACGGCCATGACCTCTCGCATCATCCTTGCCCCGAGTATGGAAGTATTGCCGTTATCATACGGAGGGCATATCTCGACGACATCGAAGCCCACCAATCGGTCACCTAGTCTGTTGATCACGTAGCGGACGTCCCAAGGGGTCAATCCGAACGGCTCAGGTGTGCCTGTGCCTGGGGCGTAGGACGGGTCTATTCCGTCGATGTCCAGGGATAGATAGATGTGCTTCCTCTTCAGCTTGGCAAGCATCTCGTCGAAGACCTTCTCAGTGCCTTCCTTGTGGATCCTGAACGCATCCGCGTACAACGCCTCGTCGACCTTCTCATCAGCTGATATTGAGCGGACGCCGAATGCGAACGCGTTCCCCTTCCCCACATGATCGACAATGCGCCTGTGCGCGCACGCGTGACTGTTCTTGAGGCCCTGGTACTCGTCCTTGAAGTCGAGGTGGGCATCGATCGTGATGACTGCAATGTCTTCGAACGCCCTGACGACAGGCGGCGATATCGAGTGCTCTCCCCCGATGAACATCGGGAACTTACCCGCGGAGACGATCCGCCTGGCCTCTTCGTTCACGGATTCGACCATGTCGTCCACCGAACCTTCCTCGTACATATCGCCAGCGTCGTGGACGGCGATATCATCGAACGTTATCCCGTGCTCGAAATTCTCCTTCTCGAAGGTCTGCGAAGTCTCTCTGACCGTGGTCGGGGCGAACCTCGTGCCGCTCCTGTAAGTTGTGGTCTTGTCGAATGGCACGCCTACGATGACGAACTTGGAGTCTTCGAAGGAAGACATAGCATCCGCGTATCTCAGCATGCCGCGGATTGGCATCCTCACACCCTTGTGATCTTCTTTCTGTCCATTGTAATCAGATACAATATTTCCGAGCCAGGCTTCAAATCATCCTTGACGTCATCGGTGATAGGCAGGTGGAACATCTCGTAGGTCTCGAGGTCCATGAGCTGCACCTCTGCACCCATGATGGCGACGATCTGCGCCTGTCGCTTGTCGATGAGCGGAACCTGCACCTTGTGCCTGACGGGATAGACAACGCTCTTTTTGTTCCCGTCAAATATTCCGATCGCCTCGATCCTCGCCTTGGCTTCTCCGTGCTTCCCAGGTTTGGAAGTAGAGATGCTCACGATCTTGCACGGTTCGTCGTCTATGACCATGTACCGGCCCTCTTTCAGCTCCCTGACTTCCGCCTGCTCAGTCGCCACAAATACCACTTCGCTGGGCACCGATAATCGTGGACTGCTAAAATACTTACCGTCCCTTTCTGTTTCTGCCAGAAGTGTGCTTAGGCGGAGACGGATGCTGCTTCTTGATCTCCGCTATCCTTTTTTCCACCTGAGCCTTGAGAATGCCTGAGATATCGTTATGCGAATAGAAGTCCGCCCTTGCTGCCAGACATATCTTCGCAGCCAAGGCGCGCGCGATCGCCCCTCTCTGCCATCCGGGAGCGTTGTGTACTGACGGGTGGGTGAATAGGATCCCGTGCTTTGGCGGCTTGCTGCCTTCCTTCAGATGTCGGAACATCGCCTTCTCGGCTCCCAGGAGCTGGACGGTGCCAGATGGGAACGATGCGAGCCTCGACAAACTGCCGGCATACATGATCAGCCGCGCGCCTACGATCGGCCCAGCCAACGCCGTGATGTTCGGGGCGACCTCGCGCATTCTCAGTTCGATGTACTTCTCGATGCGGTCCCTCGCAGAAAGCGATTCCCTCAGGGCGGCCGATAGCGTCGTGATCGAATTGAGGTCCTCGACCGCGATATCAGAGCCGATCGAATCCATCTTCAGGCTCAACGCCGACATCACCTTGTCCCTTGAGCCGTGCTCTGTCACAGCTCTGACATAGGATTCCCCGCTCACAACGTTCTCAAGTTCCGGGAAGTGAAGTCCATACCACTCGTGAAGCCTCTCGGACAGTAGATTCGTCGTCGAGAGCAGATCATCGTAGGCCCGCACGCCTTGGCCGAGATGGACATCCGGTCCAATGCTGGTCCTCACGGCGTGCTTGGCCAGCGCGATGGTCGCTTCCCTGTAAAGGTCAAGGGTGAATCCGTAGTCTTCTGGTTTTATGAACGAGGAATCGAACTTGACCTTCTTGCCGTACTCAGAGAGTCTCCGATCCGTGACCTGTCTTGCTGAGGACGCGAGGCTCAGCTCTTCGGCAAGAACCTCGCCTTTCCTGATTCCATCAAGCCTAGCGGCAATCTCCTCCGGATTCTTTGGGAACAGGGCGGCCTTTCGGACCTTGCCCTCGTCGCAGAGGAATGCACCGAACCACTTGGTTGTGAGAATCATCTCGGACTGTATCCTGAACTTGGCTAAAAAGCCTGCCGGGAACCATTTTTGAACAAAGGGTGTCCTCTATCTTCTGAGCTCGCTGAACTTCCCAGGTGTGAAAACGCCTTTCTCAGTGACGAAACCCCGTACATAGCGCGCGGGCGTGACATCGAATGCCGGATTGAGGGCTCTCGAACCTCTTGGAGCGATTCTGCAGCCCCCGACCATCAGCACTTCGTCCTCAGACCGCTCCTCTATGACGATCTCCTTGCCCGTTCGGATGTTGCGGTCGAAAGTGCTCACCGGCGCAGCAACATAGAACGGAACCCAGTTCTCCTTTGCGAGCACTGCCTTCGTGTATGTCCCTATCTTGTTCGCAAAGTCCCCGTTCCGCGCGATCCTGTCCGCCCCAACGAGTACGAGATCCACCGAGTCTTTCATGTAGTGGCCCGCGGCGTTGTCTGATATGATTGCGTGATCTATGCCTTCGTTGACGAGCTCCCAAGCGGTCAACCTAGCTCCTTGGAGACGCGGCCGGGTCTCATCCACATACACGAATACCCTCTTGCCTGACCTGTGAGCGACCCTAATCGGCGCAAGTGCGGTTCCGAAGTCCACTGTCGCGAGCGCGCCCGCGTTGCAGTGAGTCAAGATCTTGTCACCGTCCTTGATGAGCTTGGCGCCGATCTCACCAATCTTCCTGCACATCGAGACGATGTCATCCGCATACTGGTCAGCAACCTTGACCAGGTCTTCGTCGCACTTGTTGAGCATCAGGTTCACTGCGTAGGAGAGGTCGTGCGCGGTCGGGCGAGTCCTTATGAGAGACGTCGACGCCTTGGTCAAGTCCTCCTTCTTCAACCATGCGAGGGCCATCCCGTAGGCTCCAGCGGCGCCGATCGATGGCGCGCCTCGGATGGTCATATCGGAGATCGCATTGGCCATCTCCTTGACCGATCTGATCGAGACTATCTTGAACTGGTTCGGAAGGATGCGCTGGTCTATCGCCTTTACGATTCCTCCATCCATCCAGAGCGCCCTGAAGTCCTTCATGCCCTTTGCGGTCTTGACTATCATCCTAGATCCGGTACTTGAATGAGATTGAGGTCATAAAAGAATCGGGTGAGAAACGGTCTCCAAAAGACTATTAAACCAATGTGGTGTTCATCGCCCCGCGACAACGGGCCTATGGTCTAGCGGTTATGACGGCGCTCTCACACAGCGCAGATCACCGGTTCAAATCCGGTTAGGCCCACTCAATGACATGCGCCGCCTCGGTCTCATCCAAACTGATCGACGCGCAAAGGCAGGGAGGTCACAATTTGGAGGTTGATTTGCATATTCATTCGCAATACTCTCCAGACAGTCGTTCGAAGCCCGGGCAAATCGTCAAGCGCGCTCTGGAATTGGGGCTTGGAGCCATCGCTGTGACCGATCACAGTTCGTGGAAGGGCTGGCTGGCAACTTCGAAGATTGCCCCAAAGGAGTTGCTCGTAGTTCCTGGCGCAGAGCTGAAGACCGAAAGAGGAGACTTGCTCGCGCTCTTCGTCCGTGAAGAAGTCAAGACGAACATCTTCGCGGAGGCAGTGGATGTCATCCACGGCCAGGGAGGTCTCGCGATCGTTCCTCACCCTGGTGTCGCGCCCAAGCTCAGGAAGGAAGACATCTCTCTCGCGGATGGACTCGAGATTTTCAACGCCACGCTAAGCGAGAGGGCCAACGGCATATCCGCCCAGTTCGCAAAGGATCTCGGTAAGCCTGGAATCGCGTCCTCCGACGCGCACATGACCCTTGAGATTGGGAACGGTGCGACCCGGGTTGCTGAATGCTCTTCGCTCGAGGAACTGCGACACGAGCTGCTCAGGATGCCGGAGGTGTCCCGGTCAACGAGATCCAACCCACTTCTTCATAGAATGAATGCCGCGGCTCTCTTCGGCCTCAAGGGCGTCTGGCAGAAATGATCACTTCTGTTTGAGCACCCTCACCTTTGGGGACTGGCTGCTTTGCATCTGCGTGAGGAATTCTTCGATCTTGATGATCCGGTTGTTGGTCCTCGCTATGTCCTCTTTCATCGCGGCGACCGCGAGCACCAGCTCCTCGCTCACCGAGTTCTTCGGCTGCCCTCTCAGTCTTTCCTGAACCTGGGTCTGAAGAGCCTCGGCTGTTCGATCAAGGCGTTCGAGTCGGATCTCTAAGTCCTTCGGGATCTCTAGTTTCAGGGGCCCTTTCTGCGCGATCTCCTGGAGCTGTATCTGAGCTGCTTGGACCGATTTCTCCAGGTTCTCTAGCCGGAGTTCCAAGTCGCGAGGGAGCTGAAGGTCTGAAGGGTGTTTCGATTGGCTTGCCATCGCAGCAAAGCCCTTGTCGATCTTCCTGTCAGATGCTGCCAGTATCACTGCCAAGCCCTTTGCGATCCTCTCATCCGCCGTTCTGTTGATCTCAGTCAGAGTCTTCTTGAGAGACTGCTCCAACTCCTCCAACTTCTTGTCCTGAATCTCAGCTCTCCGTATGACGTCCGAGAGGTCTCCGAGGTCGTTCACTAGGTTCTGGAGCAATTCCCTCTCCTTCTCGCCAATGCTGGACTGGGTTGCAGCGCCAGGGTAGTTCTTCATGGCATCGACCATGGCCAACATGTCCACGCCTGGTCCAGCGCTGAGAATCGCATCTTTGATGGGCCCGAGCCTTGCCAGCTCCTGCTCACCAAGCTTGAAAGCATTCTTATTGCCCTGGCCCAGGCGCGTCATACCTTCCAGTATCTTCTCGAGCTGCACGACCGCCTTCGATATGTCGGAGTCTTCGAGCGACCTTATGTCCCTAACGGCGTCGCGCTTGCCCCTGAAAATCGCGTCTGCGACCGTGACGCCTTCGTGAGCGTATACAGTGACCAGATGATCCACGCCTGAGAGGACCTTCCCCTCGACGTAATCCCAGCCGCACTCCTTGACCGCCACTTCCATCTTCTCGGCCTTCTCGAACAGCATCGCGAAACAATGGTTCGGCATCAGACAGACCTCGATCTCGTGGAACAGGTTCCGCGCAAGGAGAGGAGGATGCTCTGGCCTTTCCTTCTTCACAGTATTGAGATAGGCACCCATGTAGGTGTTCGCGTAGTTCTCCAGGTTCTTCTTGGAAGGCGAAACGGCGGTCGGGGGGGAGCTCTCCATACAATTTCCTGAGGATTATCAGCTAAGCAGTAATGAGCTTTTGCTTTGTGTTTCCGAAATCCGATTCTGTGCGCAGTCAGTACGTAACACATGCAGTCTGAAGATCCTCCTGACTGACCAATCCAACGAACGGCCCGAATCTGAAAGGATTATATATTGTGTTATCCCTTGGGACATTTCTGGCATGCAAGCCAGAATCGTACCGTTCTAGGCTGTGGTGCAAGTGAGCATAATCAAGTCAAAGCGCTACATCAAGAAGGTTGCGCTGGTGGGTGATTCCTCAGTCGGGAAGACATCCTTGATCAGGAGATTCGTCGTCGATGTGTTTGAGGACAAGTACATCGCAACAATCGGCGCGAAGGTCAGCAAGAGGGACATCGAATACCACCTCCCCGACAAGACCATCTATCTCACTATCATGATGTGGGACATCCTGGGCCAGAAGGACTACAAGAAGATGAGGACCCAGGGTCTGACCGGAGCGCACGGAGTCGTGCTGGTCTGCGACCTGAACAGGCTTGAGACAATCAAGTCCGCTGAGGAGTTCTGGCTCCCGGAGGTCTGGGAGATCTGCCAAGGGGCTCCGGTCCTGTTCGTCGGGAACAAGTCGGACCTGGCTGGTCCCAACTCCCCGGGGGCTCAGTCACTGCAGACCGTCTCGGAAAGAGCCGAGATGCCGGTGGCCATCTGCAGTGCGAGGACGGGAGAGAATGTGGCCACAGCTTTCAAGAAGATCGGAGAGTTGATGCTTGCTGGCGAGCTTGGCGACAAGAAGAGCTCTGAACTCACGCCTGAGTCGCTTGCAGCTGCAGTAGACGACGTCGTCAGCGACTTCTGCGAACAGTACGGCGACACAACACGGGCAATGGAGATCATCGAGAGGGAGTTCACGAAGGCGAAGGTGAATGTGAACTCACCTTCGAAGGATTCTCTTCTGATGGCGATCGAGTACCTGTCCGATGTGGAAAGGGATGTCCATGGAAGAGACATATCCGAAGTCAACAAGCTCA
>JALHSX010000076.1 GCA_022865445.1 Thermoplasmata archaeon
CGATGTCCTGATGAAAGTGCTCGAGGCGGGGAGACTGGCTCCTTCGGCCTCAAACCGTCAGCCCTGGTTCTTCCTGGCCGTGACAGACGAGGAGAAGAGGAAGGCCCTGACTGCGGGGCCGTTCGCCAAGTTCCTGAAGGAGTCGCCCGTGGTGATCGTTGGTATCGGAGACCCGCAGACGTCATCCGAGTGGTGCGTCGTGGACGTGACGATCGCTCTGACGCAGATGGTGCTCGCCGCTACGAATGAAGGCCTGGGCACCTGTTGGATCGGGAGCTTCTACGAGGACAAGGTGAAGGAAGCGCTCGGAATCCCAGGCAGGCTCAAAGTCGTGGCGATGCTGGCAGTCGGCTATCCCCGAGAGAAGATGGACCTCGTGGCCAAGGTCCTGCGCACGAGGAACAGAAAGCCGATGGAGGATATCCTGAGCTTCGAGCAATTCGGAAACCCGGTGCCGAAGGGCATGGTCAAGCAGAAGTAGATCCGCACAAGCCATCCCCCATCGGGAAAAGACTTATTCCTCCTGCCGAGCTGAACCACATAGTGCATTCTATGGCGGACAAGGTGAAGAAGACAGACGAAGAGTGGAAGAAGACCCTGAGACCCGATCAGTTCAAGATACTACGCCAGAAGGCAACGGAGAGACCGTTCACAGGAGAGTACGTTAACAAGTGGGAGAAGGGCGTCTACAAATGCGCTGGCTGTGGGGCGGAACTGTTCGCGTCTGATACAAAATTCGACGCTGGCTGCGGCTGGCCCAGCTTCTCAGCGGCGTCAAAAGAAGATAACATCGAGATGAAGCTCGACACGAGCCTGTTCACGGAACGAACAGAGGTCCTGTGCAGCAAGTGCGGAGGGCATCTCGGTCATCTGTTCGATGACGGGCCCGCTCCAACCGGCCAGAGATACTGCATCAACTCAGCTGCGCTCCAGTTCGAGAAGAAGAAGGAAGGGTGACCCGTGAGATGTGCGGCCGATTCGCTCTCGCATTCGTCAAATGCGCCATGTTGTTATGATGAGAGGGGGTCTTGTGTCTTCTGGACGAAGGATCCGAGGATCTTGTCGCACCTTCATCGCAGTGAGATCTGGCTCACTTCATGTGCGCTTCCTCGGGTGGCCTTATCTTCCTGAAATTGAAGTAGACGGCTATGTCGTACAGTATCTTGAGCGACCCGCCGATGAAGAACGGTGAGGACAGAGAGACGAATTGCATAGCGTATCCGGAAAGGGAGGGGCTTGTTGCCTGGGCGACATTCCTCGCGATGCCTGCCGTGCCCGCAGCGATGATCCTTTCCTCCGGTGCCACAACG
The DNA here is from genome assembly GCA_022865445.1 of Thermoplasmata archaeon. GTDB lineage: Archaea > Thermoplasmatota > Thermoplasmata > UBA10834 > UBA10834 > COMBO-56-21. Next base: position 1,311 of record JALHSX010000076.1, read on the forward strand.
GCGACCGTGTATGACTGTCTGGTCGGAACATCCATCTGCGATATCGCTTGCCTTCCCAAGAAAAACGCCATGGACAGGATGAATGTCGGTGCAATAGGTACCAGTATGAGCAGGATGTTCGACGGGATGTGCGTGAACACCATCGTCCTGATGAGGCCTATCCTCTTCGCCAACTCCACGGCTGCGTAGAATGAGATCGTCGAGAGCACATTCGCGACGAAAAATATGATTGCGAGCTGCTCCAGAGGAACTCCGTAAGTGGTGTGGAACCAGTAGGCTATTATGCTCTGAAGCACGAAACCCCCCGCAAACGCATCGACACCGAACAGGATGGAGAGCTTCGTGACTATCGTCCTAGATTCTGGAGAGAGGCGCTTCTTAGGCCCTTGGGGCTGCGCCTTCGTCAGCTCCGACCTGCTAGACATCGCAAGGTACAGGCATCCGGCAGTGATTGCCAAGAACGAGTAGATGAGGAACATCACCCTGTAAGATTCGGCTTCCCCCAACACAAACCCAGACTGGAACACTGCGATCATCCCGCTGAACAGCGCCCCCGCCGCGGCTGCCAGAGTGCCGACCATGTTATATGCGGCGAAAACGGAATTCCGCTTCTCCTCAGAACAAGTCTGAGGTAGTATGGTCTGCTCCATCGGGAGGAAGGATCCGACTTCGCCCCCAGTTGGGCTCAATGTTCCGATGACCGCGGCAAACAGGATTATCGCGCGGTTCTCCGTCAGGAAGAACAGCACCCCTGAGGAAGCCATCAACAACGAGAGGAAGATCAGCATCTTGCGTCGGCCGATCCTGTCCGCATAGAGGCTGCAGAATATGGTGAAGGATGCTCCACCAAGGAGCGTCGCGCTGAGAACGACGCCTATCAGAACATCGTCGAAGTTGAGAAAGTCACCAAGATAGATCGCGAGTATCACGCTCAGAAAACCGTAGCCGAAACTCCTGACGGCCCTTGTCGTCAGAAGCAGTTTTCCGTCCCTAGCCAGCCATTCTAACAATGAGCACCATCCTTCGGATCGCGATATCACCCAGTCTTCTTCTCTTGTTCGAGCTTCCATTTGCAGAACGCGTATAGAGCGTCGTACATGGGCCACTGCTTCGCCATGTTGTCGAAATCATCATCAGACGTGAGCCGGAAGCCCGTGGCGATCGAATCGAGCCCCGCAGATTCCTGGGCGATCTCAGGATGGTCTGTGTCGGCTCCACGAACGATCTTAGCGAGCTCGTGCAGAGCCAGGTCCTTCAACTCGTACTTCTTAACGATCGCATCGAAGCTGCAAAACTCGCCGTGATGTCCCAAGTCAACTCCCTTGGCATCGTAGGAAATCGCGTTCTGTTCTTTTGCCGCCTGTAGCAATTGATCTGCTGGCACGAACAGGAATTCCGCATCCGGGTCGACGAATCGTTTTATCAGCCATGGACATGCAATCCTGTCTACATGCGCCTTCTCGCGAGTAATCCAATTCATTGTTATCACCCAATCTAGTTCCTCAGGAACGACTTGCTGGAATTAATGGCTAGGTTGGCGGAGGGCCTTTCGCCTCCCCTCTAACCTTGCCCCTGGCCAACGAGGCAAAGATGCCGACAAAGCACATCACCGCGAAGGTGCTGAATGCCACTTTATAGCTCTTGAGGAACTCGGGGGAGAGCTGATGGCTCAAATCGACATTGCCAACATATATCGCAATGAAAAGAGTGGCGATGCCGATGCTTAGCACTTGGCCCACGAGACGCATCGTTCCGACGGATGCGGACGCCACGCCGTAGTGTTTCCTATCCACTGAGCTCATGATCGCGTTTGTGTTTGGCGACGAGAACAGAGCGAAACCGAATCCGAGGAAGGCAAGAGAGCCGACCACGACCCAGACGCTCGTCCCTTCGTTCATCAAGGAAAGAAAGACCAATCCGACGGTTGATATCGCCATCCCAACGGAGGATATGATCCGCGGCTCGATCACGTCCGACAACCTTCCAGCAACGGGCGAGAAGACGGCCATGACGACTGGCTGCGAGACGAGTATGACTCCCACCATGAACTCGGAGAACTCCTTTACGTAATAGAGGTACAAGGACATCAGGAAAGTGACAGCGAACGTGGCGCTGTAATTCACGAGAGCTGCAATGTTGGAGAAAGCAAATGCTCTATTGTCCCTGAACAACTTGATGTCCAGAACGGGGTGGGTCTGCCTCACCTCCCAGGAAGCGAAGACCGCGATCCCTGCAACTCCCGCAAGAGACACGAACACGCCAAGGAGGTCAGGAAGGAAAGAGAGTCCCAATAAGACTGCGGTCAACGACACCGCGTATATAGCCGACCCCGCAACGTCGAACCCCTCCCCTCTCGACCCCGCCCACTCTCCTTCGAGCCGCCGGTAGCCGACCCAAAGAATTGCTGCGCAGAGTGGCATCAGCACAACGAACAAGCTTCTCCAGCCGAGGAACTCGGTCAGGATGCCTCCGAAGAAAGGCCCTGAGGAGAGGCCCACATAGACAGCAGCTGTGCTGAGTCCCAGCACCTTGCCCCTATCCTTAGGAGGGTAAACAGAGGTGAGAATGGCTATCGAAGTCCCGAACATCATCGCGCTGCCGAATCCCTGGACGAATCTGAATCCGATAAGCGAAGTCGATGACGGAGCGAGAGCGCAGAGTATCGAACCAGTGCCGAAGACCCACATGCCATAGAGGAACACCTTCTTCCGACCGTGGATATCTGCAAGCCTTCCGAACGGCAAGAGGAATATCGCTGCCGCCAGAAGATATGACATCGCGACCCAGCTGAGGAGGACCGCGTTCATGGAGAGCTCGTCTGAGATCGATGGCAGAGCCACATTGATGGACGATGCCATGAAGGGAGTCAAGAATGAGCTGAGCATGGCAAGTAGCAGTGCGGATCGCTTCTCCCTCTCATCATCCAAGTATCTCACCAGTCAGGAATGATGACGACCGATTACTCCGTTTGGATATCAATGTTTACCTGGAGGCGACATCAGTCTCCACGCAGTAGAGATTTGAACCATCCTGCGACAATCATGCTGCCAAGACCACGCTACCCGTCGTCCACCCGGAAGGAACCGCATCTGAACAGTCTGAAACCCCGTTCCTAGTCGTCTCTGGATGGATGAGAAACTTGCTCAGTCCATCAAGAGGGAGGGCGCGTGCGATTTCGTCCCAAAGAACAACCTTGCGCGACTCGTGCCAGCCATCGAGCGGGAGCTGAAGTCGGGCAAGAAGACCGAAAAGACGAGGACACCCGCGAAGAAGGGGAAGAAGTGAGACGCCAGCGATTGTTTTATTACTGTCTCGGTCATCACCTCTGACAATGAACAGAGAGCATGTGCCAACCCCGCCAATCGCGAGGAAGGTGCCGAAGGAGCTCGTGACCCATGGCGATGCTCGCGTTGACAACTACTTTTGGC
>JALHSX010000077.1 GCA_022865445.1 Thermoplasmata archaeon
CATAACCGTGCTCGGCAGGAGCCCGTGGAAGAATTCTGACCTGCACTCATCGATCGGATTCTGCCCGGACTTCGAATCGCTTCCTGGGGATTCGACCGGCCGAGAGTTTCTGACCCTCGTCGGAAGACTCCATATGATGCACGGGACCGCTCTATCAAAGCGCATCCAAGAGGTCGTCAAACTGGTTGAGATGGAGCAAGCCCTCGACAGGAAGACAGGGGTCTACAGCAAGGGAATGAAGCAGAGAATGAAGATCGCCGGTGCCCTGCTACATGACCCTGCGCTTCTCATACTCGACGAGCCGCTGAGCGGGACTGACCCACTGGTGCGGAAAGACCTCATAGACCTCATAAAGAGGCTCAACAAGGAACTCGGACACGACGTTATCGTTAGTTCTCACGTCTTGTTCGAGATCGAGCGGATGACGAACAATGTTGCATTGGTCTACAAGGGGAGAGCGGTGGCGTCTGGAGACATAATGGAGATAAGGAATCTCATGGACGGCCACCCTCACAACATCATCATAGAGGGTAGCAGGATCAATGCTCTGGCCAAGACCCTGCTTGACCAGACCTATGTCGTGTCTGTATCGTTCAACGACAGCAAAGATAGTGTGACTGTCCAGGTGTCCAAACCTGAGGATTTTTTCAACGACCTTCCGTCGCTCATAGACAAGACCCAGTGTTCCGTGAACAAGATGTACAGTCTGGATGACAACTTGGAAGCCGTTTTCAGATATCTCGTGGGGAGGTAGATGCATGGACCTGAAGAGAGTCCTCGTTGGGATATTCGCGCTGACATTGCACTCGACAAAGAAGCTTCTCTACGGCAAGAAAGTGATCATAACGGTTCTTGTCGCCCTGTTCGTTGCGGCAGTCATGGGCTATGCGGGGTCACAGAGCCATGATCCCCTCAATGATGGGACCAACCTGATGGACACTCTGATTCTCTTCTTCTTCATGCCGGTAATGGCGATGATCTTTGGCTCCTCTCTGATACGGGACGAGATCGACGACAAGAGCATAACGCATGTTGCGACCGCGCCTCTGGACCGTGCATTCTCATATTTGGGATACTACCTGCCTTTGGCAATAGTCGTTGCCTTGTCGATGGTGGCGATCAGCTCCGTTGGCATGCTCGCATTCTTCGGACAGCATGGCTTTGGTACTGAGTCGCTCGAGATCTACCTGGCATTCATCGCCCTCGTAGTCATAGGTTCTTTCGTGTATTCGTCGCTGTTCCTAGCAATCAGTGTATTGTTCAACAAGCCAGTGATGGTCGGCCTATTCTATGCGTTCATTTGGGAGGGATATATCGGGTCGCTGCCGGGTGCGATTCAGAATGCATCTGTCAAACACTATCTGAGGAGCCTGGGATCTAGGTGGGTGGAATTCGGGGATATCAGCAGGTGGGATCAGGCGTCCAGCGCGTGGGGTTCCGCCGCGCTGTTGCTCGGGCTGACGGTTTTCCTCCTAGTCCTAGGAGCTTATCTCTTCAGGGAGAAGGAACTCGCTTAGCGGGTTCAAGCAGAGTGTGAAGGTGGAGTTCAACAAAGAGGAAGATTCGAATGAAAGCCGTTGTATGTCCTAGATATGGACCGCCGGAGGTTCTTCAGATCAGGGAAGTGGAGACGCCTAGACCCAAAGATAATGAGATATTAGTGAAAGTGCGCGCGACAACTGTAACTGTAGCCGATTCTAGGACGCGCGGTTTCAGAGTACCTCTCTCTTACTGGCTCCTCGCTCGAATAGCGCTCGGCCTCACAAGACCAAAGAAGACCATACTGGGAACGGAGGTGGCCGGGGAAGTTGAATCTGTGGGCAGAGATGTGAAGCTGCTCAAGAAAGGAGACCATATCTTTGCGCACACAGGGCACGGTGGCTCTGGGACCTATGCAGAATACACATGTCTGCCTGAAACCGGGGTTGTCACCATAAAGCCCTCAAACATGACTTTCGAAGAATCTGCTGCCATTCCCATGGGGGGACTCACGGCGCTCTATTTCGTAAGAAAAGGAAATGTCCAGAGCGAACAGAAAGTCCTGATCTATGGAGCCTCCGGAAGTGTGGGTACGTTCGCTGTTCAGCTTGCCAAGTACTTCGGAGCAGAAGTTACCGGAGTGTGCAGTACCACGAATCTGGAACTGGTCAAGTCCCTGGGAGCCGACAAGGTCATTGACTACACCAAAGAAGACTTCACAAAGAACGGTGAGACCTACGATGTCATCTTCGATGCCGTTGGAAAGAGCCCGTATTCAGGCTCTGTGAGATCATTGAAGAAGGGAGGCATCTATCTACATGCTGTTGCCGCCCCGGCGGTCAGTATTCGAATGCGATGGACTTCAATGACAAGCGGCAAGAGACTAGTGGGTGGGACGACCAGCGGAACGAAGGAAGATCTAGTTTTTCTCTCAGAACTCGCCGAAGCTGGCAAGTTAAGGCCTGTCATCGATAGACGCTATCCACTGGAACAGATTGTCGAGGCCCACCGGTATGTCGACAAAGGGCACAAGAAGGGAAATGTCGTCATAACTGTGGAATAACGCGCGAGTTATTCTCCCGAAATCTCAATTCCTGCTAATTGACGAAATAGCCAGGTGGGCCCGTCGCGATTTGAACGCGAGTCAATCATGAGTATGCCTGTGATGAATATCAGGCCAATGCACATGATCGTGAACAACCGCTTTGTGGATGTGTTCATGACTGTGCGGCTCACGAACGGGTTCCGCGTGACAGTGATCGTGAGACGAATCTCCGTGCGTGTGGATGTGAGTGTGCGTAGTGTCCTCATGTCCATGCTCGTGTGAATGCCTCTCGTAGACCAACGCCAGAACGCCAAGTGTCATTAATGCCAAAGCAGGGAACACTACCCATCCGAGCCATTCCCTCAAGACAAGAATCGAAACAACGGCTCCAACAAATGGTCCTAGACTGAAGAATATCCCTGTTCGAGATGCTCCGAGGCCCTGAAGAGCCATAACGAAGAACACCAGGCTTGCGCCGTAACTCAGAGCCCCACGCACCAAAGCCCATACGATTTGAGCGTCTATCGAGATGTTCGAGCCCAAGGCAATCGCGATAGCCAGTGATGCACTTCCGGCCAGGCCTCCCTTTGCTATGGCTATCTGTACGGGATCTCTACCACAGATGTTCCTTGTCAGGTTGTTGTCGAGCCCCCACCCGAATCCCGCAAGTATCAGAAGCATGAAACCAGCAATGTTCCACGTTCCTTTCGAAGAATCCCAGCTCAGGAGAACGCCCGCTGCTGTCACACAAATAAGAGCGACGACGAGTCTTCTGCCCAGGCTCTCCCTGAATAACATGACCGCAATGATGGCGGTGGCGACTCCTTCCATATTCAAGAGCAAGGAGGCGGAGAAGCCCGAGATCAAAGTGAGGCCGAGCATAAGGGAAATGGGTGCAAGAATCCCACCTGATAGAATGGCTCCTGCAAGCCATGGCAAGTCGGCTCTTCGCAAGGCGCTACTGGAGCTGCTATGCGGTCCGGATACGATCCGGCGCAGCACGACGTACGATCCCAGACCAAGAAAGGCCCCCAAATAGAGAAGACCGGCTAGTGCCACAGGGGGGATGTCGCTAACCAACGATTTCGCGAAAGGAGTACTCAGTCCGAAGAGAGTTGCCGCGAGAACCGCGAAGGCAATTGGCATGAGATCAGAACGATAGCTCTGTTTCAGAGTGACCCTACTCCTTCCATGCGTCAATCCTGTTGCAGACAGACTCTCGCAACAATATAATCTAAGCGCATCTATCCGAAAGGACAGAGGGGGTCAGAGGACAATGGTGCAGAACTCAATTCCGGCTAATCAACAGAAAGCCAGGTGGGCCCGTCGCGATTTGAACGCGAGTCACCAGCACCCCAAGCTGGAAGGATACCAAGCTACCCCACGGGCCCTGAAGGAATTCGAGCTGCGATATGCATGATCGATAGGGTGCGACTTCGTCGATCAAGTATAGGGTGCGACTTCGTCGATCAAGTTGGCGTGCGTCAGCAGCATCTTGCGGCAGCAGTACCTCTCGAGCTTCAGGGAGTCGAGCACATCCTTCGGCGATTCGCCCATCTCAACCCTCTTGACGAAGTTCTCGAATGCGCTGCCTATGACCTTCCCGCATGTGAAACATCTGACCGGTATGATCATGTCTTCATCACCTGTACGATTTCTGGTGCTTCTTCCGAGCGCCCCTTCCCTGGGGGTTCTTCGGAAGCTTCCTCCTCGGATCTGACACGAGGAGCGATCTGTCATACTTCGCGAACGTCTCCTGGAGAACCTCGTCCTCGAGGAACTGCACCAGACCCTTCGCAATCGCAGTCCTTGCGGCGATAGCCTGGCCCATCACGCCTCCGCCCTGGATATTGACATCAATGTCGACCTTGGCCGACTTGTCACCTGCCAGAAGGAGAGGCTCCATTATCATGGCCCTAGCAAGGTGCGGTTCGTGTATCTCGACTGGGACTCTATTGATCCTGACCAGCCCGCGCCCCTTCCTGACGCTGGCCCTTGCAACGGCGCTCTTTCTCTTGCCGCTAGAAACGACTACCTTCATCATCTCAACTCCTGCTTCGCGCCGAGCTCCTTTGAGATATCCCCAAGAAGAACAAATTTCACGAGATGCGGCTTCTTGGCCGTCTCAAGGGTTTCCATCTTCACGTCCTTGAACTCCTTCGGAACCCCCAGATATACCCTAAGGCGCTTGAGGGCGGCCCTTCCAGTAGGTTTCTTGTACTCAACCATGCCCCTGACGGTGCGCTTGAGGATCGCATCCGAAGTCCTCGGATAGAAGGGGCCTTTTGCCTTCGTCTGGCTCGCACCCCTCGTCCGCCTGTGAGCGTAGAATTCCACGAGTTGTTTCCGCCTGCCAGAGATAACAGCTTTCTCGGCGTTCAATATGACTATCTCTTCGCCGTTCCTCAGCCTCTTGGCAACGTGTGAACTAAGCCGTCCCAATATGAGTCCCTCAGCGTTTATGACAGCCACCAACTCACCTCATCATCCTGACCTTGGAGCCTTTCGGGTTCGTCTCGATGAGCTCATCGAACGAAAGGCTCCTTCCGCCTGCTTTCTCGATCTTTTCCTTTGCCTGTCCCGATGACCTGTAGGCGGCGACTGTGACCTTCTTCGCGATCTCGCCAGCTCCGAGCAGCTTGCCGGGCACGACCACGGTCTCGTTTTCGCTCGCGTATCGGTTGATCTTGCCGACATTGACCTCGGCCCAATTCCTCATCGGGCCCTCAAGCCGCAGAGCGATGTCTCGCCAGACAGGTGCCCCGTTGAGCCTGCTAGCGTCCTTGAGACGCTGTATCAAGGCCACGAGGTTGGGGTTAGTTTTCCTTTGATTGATTCCCATTCTGACTCCTCCGACATCCAGAGAGTAGCCGAGCTAATGTGCGAACCGTTTATAAAGATTTGGATGCGCCGGATTTGCTGGCTCGGGATACCTGGCTATGGCAAATCAGGACCGAAATGGTCAGTGTGGGAAAGCATGTGTATGTTGGGTCACAACGCTATTTCACGAGGTCAATAGAAGATATATATGGCGTACGATATACACGGAAATCCTGGCTTGTCGGGTGTTTAGATGATTCGTTTTGGTCCTGCGGGGATTCCGCTCTCCTGCAAAGGACGGACATTGAGAGATGGCATCGAGGATGTGCACAACCTCGGGCTCACGGCCATGGAAGCGCAGCTCGTTCGAGCGCATGTGCAGGAAAGGGCTGCGGAACCCGAAGAGATAGGCCTGAAACCCAGGAACCTCACGTCCGACATGGTGATCGAGATCGTGAGGAAGAAAGGGGATAAGGAGCAGGTCATCTCCGACCTCGATGAGCCGGTCAAGAAGGGAGACACCCTCGTGGCACTCACTAGCGGCATCGCAAAGAGCTACCTGGAGCTTCGACAGCTGAGAGACATGGCAGACGAGCTCGATGTGGCACTTTCGATCCACACGCCGTATTACATGGACTTGGTCGGGGAGGGCGAGCTCTCCTTCAAGAGCATGGACTCTGTCCGCTGGGGCGGGATCATGGCCAAGGAGCTCGGGGCGACGGTTGTGGTGACTCACATGGGCCTATACGGGGATGTCACGCCCAAGACCGCTCAGAAGAGGATCAAGGATCGGGTCGGGCAACTGACCAAGTGGTACAAGAAGCACGGGATCGGAATCCCGATAGGTCTCGAATTGAGCGGCCGACAGGAGATCTTTGGCGCGCTGCCGGAAGTGTTGAAGACCTGCAAGGAAGTGGATGGGGTCGTGCCCGTTCTGAACTTCGCTCATTACCATGCTCGCGAGAACGGGCTGTTGAGAGAATCCAAGGACTTCGACGAGTTGCTGGACAAGGTCTGGGACCATACTGATGGCGAATTCTATACGCACTTCTCCGGTGTAGAGCACGAGGGCGGCAACGAGAAGAGATTCACATCGATCAAGAAGGGAGACCTCAGGTTCGAGCCTCTGGCAGAATCAATAGTGGACCGCAACCAACCGATCACGGTCATATCAGGCTCTCCGTTGCTGGAGCATGACGCGATGTACATGAAAGTCATCCTCGAAAGGGTCTTGGCCAAGAGAGTCTCCAAGGAGACAAAGGAGACCAAGACGAACAACAAGAAGGAGAAGGCCGGATCCAGATGAAAGAGAGCGTCGACTTCATCCTCGACAACATCAAGAAGACTTTCGAGACCGAAATCGAGGGCACGGACAAATTCGTCGACTACATAATCAGCTCACGGAAGGTCTTCATCTACGGTGTCGGGAGGTCGGGACTGATTGCAAAGGCCTTTGCCATCAGGCTGGTTCAGATGGGACTCGAGGTGTTCTTCATCGGAGAGACCGTCACTCCCATGGTTGAGGAGGGAAACGTTGTCGTGATAGTTTCCTACACGGGGGAGACGATGTCAGCCATGCAGACCGCCAATATCGTGAGAAGGGTCGGGGCGAAGGTCGTGTCCATAACAGCGAACACACACTCGAAGCTCGCGGGGGCGTCCAACCTCGTGATCCTGATACATCCGCCGAAGGACGAAGAGAGAAAGAGGCTCGCTCCCCTGGGTACTCTCTTCGAGGATGCCACGCTCATCTACTTGGACGGTATAGTCGCGATGCTCATGGAGAAGCTGGGCCAAAGCGAGGGCGGGATGCGCAAGAGGCACTCTATCTGGGTCTAGCCTGGTCTTCGGCTGTTGTTTCTGTTTCAGTGGGTTTCGATCCATTCGCATCTCCCTGCCGACGCAGCCGTAGTACCATCGACGCGAGGAGAGCGAGCGCGACCACGGCAACGATACTCCCCGAGACCACCATGATCATCGGAAGGTTCTCCTTGAGCCAGTCTCGGACCCTCCCGGCGAATCCATTCTCGTCTATTCCCAGGACCGAATCTTGCGAGATGGAGGCGGTGTCGTTCGAAAACGCATAGGACACATAGAGCATCATGCCGGTTCCAGTCGTGTAATAGGACGAGTTCATGGCGACCGGCTGATAATCACCAGAGGTCCTCACCAGCGGCTCCGAGCTGTAGTGATAGAACGCTTGGATAGTGCCGTCCTCCTTGGCGAAATTGATGTCCTGGACAGGAAGCGAAGTCTGGTTCAGCCTGTGCGTGACGTTGAGACCGTATTGCCCCTCGTCCACGCGGCTGGACACTGTGGTCATCGCCCAACCATCCGCGTTCGAGGCCTCCCTGATCTGGAACATGTTGGTAGAGCCACCAGCCTTCAGCAAGTGCTCGACCGCAAGGCCACTGAAGTTCAACTTCTTGAGAATGTCCAGGGTGAAATTCATCCTCATCTCCGTGCGGCCGGCAACAGTGTAGCTGCCGTAGGAGTTGGAGTATGTCACGGGGTCTTCCGTGATCTGGAACCAGAACGTGATGTTTGCCCAGTCATCGATGCTCGGAACGGTGTCAGTCGGCTGATCGTACAGCGAGAGGGTCGCGGCCATCCGCAGCTGAGCATACTCCCCTGATACGGGCCCGGTGGCAAACTCAACGGTGGTCATGTTCCACGCAACATTGTAGTGCGAGTCGAGGCTGGCCGTGTAGACGGCCTCCGAGCTGGAGAAGACACCGTCGTTGTCTGTGTCGTTGTAAAGATAGAGGAATGGAAGACGTATCGTGAACGAAGGAGCGACTGGGTCGGAGCTGTGCTTGAATACAACCTGCGGTAGACCTTTGACCACCGTCGCCGTCAAGTTGTCCGAAATGAAAACGACTCCGAAGTTGTAGTCGGTGAAGTCGAGGAAGTGCTGCTCATCTGACGCGCGTGCGGGACCTACAGGCAAGAGAACGAATGAAACCGCGCATAGAGTAGCTACTAATACTGCAAACGATGCCCTCATTCGGCTCCTCTCCCTCGATATGACCTGAAGGTGTAGTTGCCTGAATAAACTTTCTTCATTCGGCTGGATCGGGGGAGTATCTCGACAGACCAGTTCACTGACCAACGGACTTGATCTTGAGTTTCCTGGTTCTGGGCTTCTTCGGACGACCATTGGCCCCTCCTTCGAATATGGCGAAGGCCGCCTCATCGTAACCGTTGCCTGAGAGCCTGAAGGCCTTCATGTCCCGATTGATGGGGTCGATCACGATCGCCGTGTGATATGGCTGGTCGAACATCCTGCGCTGCGTCTCGAGATCAGTCCTGGAGAGGAAGCAAGTGTGGCCCGGATGCGAGTGGTACCACCCGACGAGAACGTAGTCAAAACCTGAATCATCCAGATTGCTGAAGAGCTTCGGGAAGCCCTCCGGATCGAACCTGACCTTCGAGGACGAGCTCTTCAGCTCGGTCGTCACTATGTCTCTGACCACCGCGTATTTGTGGCCTTTCCATTCCCTGACCTCCCCGAGGAGGAACCCCATGACCTCCAACCTTCGAGGAGCCTCCTTCTCTGCTTGCAGCCTGATCTTCTTCTCGGCTGTGGCCGACAGGTAGACGTCGAAGGGTTTCCCGGACTCCGCCACCTCGGCATACAGGGCGACCGAGTCACCCGACAACCAGTCGTGGGGGGAAAGCGCGGAGTGTTCCGGAGGTTCCTTCTCCTCGATGGGCCTCCTGGTCTCCCTGACTATCCTGGGCCTAGCCACTTGCATCCCCCACAATCCTCACGCGTCTGTCCGACTGGTCCATGTGCATCGGGGGTTGGTACTTGTTCCTGTTGAAGTAGGCAGCGGCTCTTGTGCACATATCGTTTCCGAAGGGATTCTTGGGGTTCGGATTCACAAGGAGCGACTCGATGCCTTTGATGAAGGTCACGAGGTTCGAGCTGAAGTCCCAGTTCTCGAGTAGTTTAGTGCAGACATAGCCGCCATCGTCGGGCATCATGATATTGGGATGAAAAATCGGGGTCTGCCACTTCACGATCGGCTTCTCTATGGGGTAGTCTTCGCTGACTATGACGGCCATCCTATGGACGAACCTGTGAACAACTTTACCCTGCTCCCAATCCGGTCCTGGCACTCGGAGGAATGTCACGTTGACCATCACAGGGAATGAAGAGAGCATTAGATCCGAAACCGCGATGTGATGCCTCAGCTCACGCTGGCACATCTCTATCTCGTTTCTCAATCGCACCCGGAGCAGATCCAACGGCAGAGGCATCTCAGCTAGCCGCCCTCGGGGTCCGGTATCAGCTCCAGTACGTCGTCACCTCGGATGCTAGCGTCCAGGAGCGTGTTCCCGCCACGAAGGACCTTCTTTCCCTTGCGAAGGACATATGCGCCCATGTCCTTGCCCCAGAAGGTCGCTGCGCTCTCAATCACCTCGTCGATGGTGTTCTCGTTCTCGAGTTCCATCTCGACAGTGGCGCCGGTCTCGGCATTCTTGACTTTGATTCTTATTGCCAAAAAACCACCTTGGTACTGGACCAAATGCGAGGTTATAGCGTTTTCTATTACCTGTAGCAGTCTCAAAACCCCTGGTGGACGGG
>JALHSX010000078.1 GCA_022865445.1 Thermoplasmata archaeon
AGAGAAGTTGAGCGCAAGCCACTCACTCTTTCCTTTCTTCACCGCTCCTGAATTCGCCCTTCGGGACCGTGACGGAAGAAAGTATCGAGTCTGTAATGCCTGATCGGGTCATCCCACCAAGCTCCGCTTCCGGAGAGAGGATCAGCCGGTGATCTATGACCTTGTGGGCCAGCGCCTTCACATCGTCCGGAATGACGTATGTGCGCCCGCGCAAGTAGGCATGCGCCTTCGATGTCTGAAGCAGATGGATCGCGCCCCTCGGGCTGAGGCCGAGGTCGAGCTCCTCGACGTCTCGTGTCGCTCTCGTGAGGCTCTCGATGTACTCGAGTATGCTGGTATGTGCGTGGATCTCGACGATCTCGTCTCTCATCGAGATAACTGCGTCTTTGGAGAGCACTATTTTCGGTTCGGATTCAGGCGCGTTCTTCAGGCGAAGAATGTCAACTTCCTGTTTCTGGTCAAGGTAGTCCATGGTGCTCTTTATCATGAATCGGTCGACCTGAGCCTCAGGTAGAGGATAGACGCCTTCGGTCTCAATGGGGTTCAAAGTGGCAAGCACCATGAATGGGCGCGGAAGTTCGAATGTGTTCCCCTCGATTGTCACCTGTTGCTCCTGCATCGCCTCGAGGAGCGCTGATTGGGTCTTCGGGGGCGCTCGGTTTATTTCGTCCGCAAGGACCAAGTCTGCGAAGAGCGGTCCTTTTCTGACCTCGAACTCCGTGGTTCGCTGATTGTAGAAGTAATGACCGGTCAGGTCCGCAGGTAGCAGATCCTGGGTGAACTGGATTCTTTTGTACGACAGTCCACATACAGCCGCAAAGGCCTTTGCCAGAGTTGTCTTCGCTACACCTGGAACGCCCTCTATGAGCAGATGGCCATTTGAGAATAGACAGACCAAGAAATCCTCGACCTGGTCAGTGTAACCCACCACTGACTTGCCGATCTCCGTCCTGACGGCATTTACGGCTGCTTCTATGTCCTGGTGGGCCCTGATTTTTGTTCCGGGCATTGCACTACGACTCCTTGGAACTCGATGGATGACAGTTCGTTCGAGAATCCCCTCATCGATATTAAGTCTATGCTTTCAAGGCCAGTATGCTTGGATGAGAGGTCTCAGCCGTAGATGCTGTCTATCAGCGCGTGGTCAGAATCCCTGAGCTTGCCGAAGAACTCAACATCGGTGATGGCGCCTGTAATGTCCAGGTTGTCGTTGAGTATGATCTTCGGGACGCCCATCACGGAATGCCTCGTTGCGAGGTCTGGGAACATACGCGAATCTATGATCTCCGTGGTGACCCTCGGAGATTCGATTGCTCCTCTGTACGCGTGTCTCGCGACGGTCGGACAGAACTGGCATGTCGTTAGGATGAAGATCTTGATGTTCGCCCTCCTCCTTACTGTGGCCAGGGCGCTCTTGGCCTTCGGCGACAGCGGTGTGCTGGTGCTCGAAAGCTCCACGATGGCGTCGATCAATGACGGCAGCTCGTAGCCTGCAGGAATGCCGTAGTATCTGATCCGCGCAAAATCGCCTTTCACCAGAACGAGGCACGGCCAGTGCTCTATGTGCAGCTCCCTCATCCGCGGATTCTTGCCGCCGTCCACCAGTTGAATGTCGACCTTGATCTTGGGCGTCATCTGCGAAAGGGTGTTCGCAAGATCAATCAGTTCCTTTGCGGTCGCAGAACCTTCGTCGAAGAACAAAAGCAGCGTGATGTCTTCCTTCATGCCCTGCGCGAACTTGCGCTCCAATGATGCTCTGTCTCCTTCCGATAGCATCATCTTGCCACCACTCCCCGGTCTCCTCTGCGGGGTTACATTGACTCGAGGACTATATCGCCATACGCCTGTATGAAGAAGTCCTTGGCTTCTTGGAGCCCCTGCTTGCCAGCCGCCGTGAGCTTGTACATCTTCACATTGGCTTCCTTGTAGGATTCCACAAGTCCCTTTCTCTCAAGATCCTTCAGAGTCGGATAGAGTGTTCCAGGATTTGGCCTATCCGCCTTTCTTTTAGCGATTTCCTTGGCTATTTCTAGACCGTACATCTTCTTCTTCGAGAGGAGATGAAGGATAAGGAAGCTCAGCAACCCTCTCATGTCGCAGCAGCCTGGAGCCCTGCAACATTCCACGACTATCTGAAGGTCTTTCGTCTTCGCTGGCATCTCTGTGGGATATCGTTTCGCTGATACTTAATCTATTGTGCGTTCAATATTGTGTGTCCAATACATCTATATATCCCAAGAGCAATACCTCTATTGGACATACAATAATGATGTCCGAAAGGAGAAACGAAGAAAATGACAGGACAATACGCAAAGGCTCTGCAAGCCCGGAACCTTGAGTCGTACATGAAGTACAGATGCCCAAGCGGCCATTGCCTTCCCAAGGAAGCGTTCGAAGGAAGCAAGAAGTATTAGAGGGACCAAGGCTCTGAGGAATGTGAGAGAATGGCGGAAAAGACAAAGCGGTCAGGCAAGGCGAAGCCCAACTCTGCCGGCCCCAAACCGAGCGAGGGGGAAGTTCGCAAAGCGGTCAGAGAGAGATATGGAGCACTGGCGCTTACCCCATCATCTTGTTGTGGGTCAAAGACCGAGACGATGTGCGGCTGTGCCGAAATCTACCCCAAGGCAGAGATCATATCGCTGCCAAGCGAGGCAGTGGCAGTCAGTGCTGGGTGCGGCAATCCGACCGCGATCGCGAACCTAAAACCGGGGATGACCGTCGTGGACCTCGGCAGCGGAGGTGGCATAGACTGCTTCCTATCAGCGAGGAAGGTCGGTCCCAAGGGCAAAGTCTACGGGATCGACGCAACCCCCGAGATGATCCATCGCGCCCGAAGAACGGCCGAAGAGAACGGCTATGACAACGTCGAGTTCAGGCTCGGCGAGATAGAGCACATGCCGCTAGATGACCATGTTGCTGATGTCGTGATCAGCAATTGCGTGATCAACCTCTCCCCTGACAAGGAACAGGTTTTCAAGGAAGCTTTCAGGGTCCTCAGGCCTGGCGGAAAGCTGGCTGTATCCGACATAGTTCTGCTCAAAGACCTCCCGGTGGAGGTGGCCAAGGACTTGCGTGCTTGGTCCGAGTGCGTCTCAGGTGCAGTGTCGGAAAAGGAGTACATCGGTGCCATGAGGAAAGCGGGCTTTTGCGACATCAAGGTGCAAGAGCGGGCAATCTACACTCATGAGCAGCTTTCGGATTACCTCAAGGATACGGACATGGGCGGGATCTCGAAGATCGCAGGCATGGATCTCGCCAATCTCGTAGCGAGCTACAAGATCAGTGCGGCGAAGGCCAAGAAGTAGCGGCGAGGCAGAGCGGCTCGGCTTTTGACCGCCTGATTGGGGCAATCAGCGCACGCGTGCAGTTTAAAGCTTATATAGTGTCGCGGAGATAGTCGCTCCCGCGACGACTGCCAGACATACCCAGGTGTTGAAGGGAGCACATGCTTTCGCACCAAATCGCGTGCGGTCTTCCGGGCGGATCAGTAGGGTGAAGTGGGACTGATGACATGAAATACACGACATTGTCCGCGGTTTCTCTTTCGATCCTGATGGCTGCCATGTTCGTTGTTCCCGTGGTCAGCATCCAAGAGGTCAACCATGCAGGCGCCTCGAAGTCCGGA